>CAYPGL010000007.1:10729-19688 GCA_964410035.1 uncultured Qipengyuania sp.
GGAACAGGCCGAAGGCTTCTACGCGGTCCACAAGGAACGCCCCTTCTTTGGTGAACTCGTCGACTTCATGATCTCGGGTCCGGTCGTCGTACAGGTTCTCGAGGGTGAAGACGCTGTAAAGCGCAACCGCGACGTGATGGGCGCCACCAATCCGGCGGATGCCGACGAAGGCACCATCCGCAAGACCTATGCAGAATCGATTGAAGCCAACTCGGTCCACGGTTCGGATAGCGACGAGAACGCCAAGGCTGAAATCGAGTTCTTCTTCGCCGAAGACGAAATCGTCGGCTGATTATCTGGCGGAGAACGGACTTCTTCGAAAAGTCTCCGCAGGAAAACAAATGTGATACTGGGCGGGCGCATGTTTTGCTAAGCATGCGCCCGTCATGGTTTTAGCGTCGCTTCTTCTCAAACGTCCACGCTCTGCGCGCGAAGCGAAAGTGCGCGAGTTGGCTGAGGCGCTCAATGCGCTTGATTACCGGCGTGTCGCTCAGCTACTCACCGAAGACGTGGTGGTGTCCAAGGTAATGGGATGGCGGACGCGCGGCATCGGAGCCTTCGTCGAAAAGGACCGCGTTTTTCGCACAGGTATCGGTCGGCCCAAGATCAAGATCGACGAGATGATCCATCACGATGGCGAACTTCTCGTCCGGGGCAGGCTCGAAAGCGATCTTCCCGATGTCGGCAGTCCCAGCATGTGGCGCATCGACTTCCGAGATTCGCTGATTTCCAGCATCGAAATTACGCGGCTAGAGAACGTCGGTCCTGCCGCGGCCTAGGCGAGAAATTCTTCCATCATTTGGCTGTGCTGCACGTGCGATCCGTCCCGCGAACGCGCTTGCTCCTCCGCCATTGCGTGCTCTGCGGCTGAGGTGAATTCTACGCCGAGTTCATTATAGGTTGCTGCCATCGTTCCGCGCCAGTCTCGTCCAAGATCGGTGAATTGGACATAAGCTGTAGCACTGCTGAAGCCGCGCAATGCTTCATCCATTCGTTGCTCGCGCAGCTTTAGTTTGCGCGCCCATTCGCTCTCCAGTGCGGTCAGGTCACGACGGTCGCTCTGAATTGCCATCTGGCTGGCGACCATCGATACGCTGCTGGCCAGCACTTCCTCCAAACCGCGATGACTGTGCACGACCCGTGCATCCGAAAACTGTGCAAGCAGGGCAGACGCATCTTCCGTGAATTGCGGGCATTTTAGGACGCGGGGCATATCCGAGTTTCCCTGAATGGCAGCATCGGTTCGCAGAATCCGGGCGAACTCGCGATAGAGGGGGCTGGCGCTTCGCGCTTCGTTGAACGCAAGAAAAGACGGGATATGCCACTGAGCCTCGAAGGCAGCAGGCGAAAGGGCTGCGCTTAGCCAGCCGATTTCCTCGTCGGTGCGGGTGGGACCGAAAGGATGGAACGTGTCCAACCAGGGGTTAATCCTACGTGCCAAACAGAGCGCGGCCCATGCCTTGATTGGCCTCAAGTCGGGCGTGCCGGGTATCGGGTCTTGGCTGTCACAAAAGCGTGTTCCTGCATGGCGCGGATCGGCAGCAATCAAGCGTTGTAGTCGCGTCGTACCGCTTCGCATTTGTCCCAGGACGATGATCGGCGCAGCGATTGGCGTCCGGGTAAGCGCTGGCTTCTTCAGCCACAGCCGACCCAGCGCATGGCGCTTGCGGACCGCATTCTTCAACTGGCCGTAGGCCATGGTGTGGCCGAGCGCGTTGAGCTGAGCTTCCCCTTCGAGCGACGCACATAATCGCTCGAGCCTCAAGCGGAAATCGGCAACATCTTCCTCGCTGCGGATCGATCTTTCGTCTTCAGGCGAATACCCTTTGCTTCCGGCGGTCCAGATATATTCCGGCTCGAGGCTAGGCTTTTCGTCCCACCCTCGCGCCCACACTTCGGAGATCAGTCGGTTAGCCCGCTCCGCCATCGCTGAACGAGAAAAGGGATGTGGACGGGGTGAGATCAATGCCGCCGATCTTTCCAGCGCGCGTAGAGGATTTGGCCAAGTTTGCGTAGCAGATGCGCACCGATCAGCACCCCCCCAGTGATCAGTACCGCGTCGAGGATCTCGATTTCTTCGGTTTGCCAACTTTCATCTGGCTGGAGCGCGATCATCGCGAACGCGAGGACGGCGAGGAAAAAAAAGATGTAGGGTGTCAGGCGTCCCATCAAAACTCATCCGCCACGTTCAGGAGCTTTGTCGCAGCCTTAGGTGCAACGGCGCGCCAGCTTCGTTCAAGCCATTCGGCAACATGCTCCCAGTCGAGCTCCCGGCGGTTGAGGATGAGCCCAATCCATCCGCTGGCACCATAATACGCAGGTTTGAAATAGGCGTGCGGCTGCGCTTCTACGAGATCAAGAAGCTCGTCCATGCCACCTGTCTTGACCAGCAGGGCGACGTGATCGCTGCCGTGATGCTGATCATTGAAGTAGGCGAAATATTTGCCCGACTTTTCGCTCCCTGCGCGCCAACCGGGCGCCCCGTGACTTGCGCGTTCATGTGTCTGCGGCAGGGCAAGGGCGAGCTTCCGAACTCTTTCGAGCAGAAAGGACGGATCGCTTGCGCGGGTGACGTAATCGCTCAGTACGCGCGGATATAGCTGGTGTTCGGCATAGCGGACCCTTTCGGCTAGACTTTTTGAGGTTTCTGACTTGCGGATCGCGACTTTCGTCTGTCCGAGCACTTTGCCAGCATCGAGATCAGGTGTGACGAGATGCACGGAAACACCGCCATGCCTGTCACCCGATTCTATTGCGCGCTGGTGAGTGTCGAGGCCCGGATATTTTGGCAAAAGCGATGGGTGAATGTTGAGCATCCGCCCCTGCCAGCGCGTCACGAACTGGTCGGTGAGGATACGCATATAACCGGCGAGAATTATGTAATCGGCGCCGGCTTCAAGCGCTGCCTTTTCCATTGCCGCGTCGTGTTCCGCACGCGGCATGCCTCGGTGCGACAGTGCGAACGTGCGCACACCTTCTGCCGCAGCCAGTTCCAGTCCGTGCGCGTCTGGATCGTTTGCAGCAACGAGTACCACCTCATAGGCCGCCCCGGGCAGTTGCGAAGCATAGAGAAGCGCGGCCATGTTGCTGCCACGTCCGGATATAAAGATCGCGACCTTCGCCTTGTCAGCCAAGGTGGACGGCCTCCCAGTCCTCGCGGGCAGACCATGTGCCTTGCGAACCGCGAACGGTGCAGCCCTTGTCGCCGTCCACGATCCGGCCAATTGCAAAGACATCCTCTCCTGCCTCTTCGAGGCGGCTGCGGACGAGTTCGACCTTTGACGGGGCGACCGCGAGCACCATGCCGACACCGCAATTGAAAGTGCGGGCCATTTCGCCGGGCTCGATGTTTCCCTGTGCCTGCAGGAACGCCATCAGTCCGGACTGCTTCCATCCGTCGGCATCGACCTGGGCGTGTGCACCCTGCGGAAGAACGCGGGGAATGTTCTCCAGCAGTCCGCCTCCTGTAATATGAGCCATGGCATCGATCAGCCCGTCCCGCACCAGCGGAAGCAGTGTCTTCACATAGATCCGTGTAGGTTCCAGAAGAATTTCGATCAGCAGCCGTTCCTGTTCGAAGAGGGCCGGACGATCGAGCTTCCAGCCTTTGTCTTCTGCGAGACGTCGCACGAGCGAAAAACCGTTCGAATGCACGCCGGAACTCGCAATACCGAGCAGAACGTGGCCCGCAGCGACGCGTTCGCCGGTCAGTTGTTCGCCGCGTTCAACCGCTCCGACGCAGAAACCGGCGAGATCGTAATCTCCGCCTGCGTACATACCCGGCATTTCTGCGGTCTCGCCGCCGATCAGCGCACAGCCGGCCTGCTTGCAGCCCTCTGCAATTCCCGCGATCACGCGCTCGGCGACCCCGTTCTCGAGCTTGCCGGTCGCAAAATAATCGAGAAAGAACAAAGGCTCCGCGCCCTGTACGATGAGATCGTTTACGCACATGGCGACGAGGTCGATTCCTACCGCGTCGTGTCGATCAGTATCTATGGCGAGCTTCAGCTTCGTGCCGACGCCATCGTTGCCAGCGACCAGAAGCGGGTCTTTGTATCCTGCGGCCCTTGGATCGAAAAACCCGCCAAAACCGCCGATTTCACCATCTGCGCCGGGACGCTTGGTGGCTTTTACCAGCGGGCCGATCGCTTTGACGAGCCTGTTGCCCGCATCGATCGAAACCCCGGCTTGTTCGTAGGTATAGGAAGGCGTGTCGCTGCTCATCCAAGCGCCTTTGCGCAATTTGCCCGCAATTTCCAGCATTCCCGCTTGGATTTCCCGAATGCTTTGGGCAAAAGGCTCCGCAAGTACCCCATGCGGACGTTTTTCCCCCTGACTCGGCGCACTCGTATCGCCCTCGCTGCTTCCGGCCTTGCGCTGGCGGGTACGGCTGGCTGGCTGGCGCACGCTCAGGTCGGGGGTGAGCGCGGCATCGCACCGGTCGCGGCTTCGCGTGATATCCAGGTCTCCGGCATTGAAGTCGATGTCCAGGCGGATACAGGTCTCGAAGCCCGGGAAGAGGCCTGGCTCGAAGCGCAGGTAAAGGCTTGGGAAAAACTCGAGGGGCCAGATTTACCGGAATCGCAAGTAGCCGGACTTGTTTCAGCAATCGTGATCGAGCGAGAGCGGCTCGGCCCCAAACGTTACGTCGCTACTCTGGGCGTGGTGTTCGACCGTCAGCGCGCTTCGGCCTATCTTGGCGACGGAGGTAACGCCGCCCGCAGTGCACCGATGCTGCTGCTGCCAGTGACCTTTTCCGCCGGAACGCAGCTGATGTACGAACAGCGGAACGACTGGCAGCGGGCTTGGGCCGAGTTCCAGTCCGGACAAAGCCGGGTGAACTATGTCCGCCCACAAGGTTCGGGCGGCGAATCGCTTCTGCTTACCTTCGGTCAGACAACCCGCCGTAGCCGCGTGTGGTGGAGCAACATCCTAGACGAATTCGGTGCGGCCGATGTCCTGATCCCGATAGCGAAATTGCGTTACACATATCCTGGCGGCCCGGTCGAAGGCACTTTCACTGCCCGGCATGGACCCGACAGCGAATTTCTTGGCAGCTTCACGATGCGTGCGGAAAGTCCGGATCAATTGCCGGCGATGCTCGAACGGGCGGTCCGGCGCTTCGATGCGTTCTTTCAGACCGCACTTGAGAAAGGGACCATCAGGCCCGATCCGACACTCAATGTGCAAACCGGCGATCTCAATCCCGCCATCCAGCGGCTGGTGGACCTTGGTCGCAGCTTGCGCGTGCAAGACGAGAGACGGGAAGAAGCTGCAGCCGAACCAACGGAAGCAAGCGATGGCGCTATCAGCGCAGCGCCGATCAACCGGCCCCCGCCAGAGGGCTCGGTCGCGCTCTATACTGTCCAGTTCCAGTCGCCTGACGCAGCCGCCTTTGGCGCAATTCTGGCCGATGTTCGCGGGACGCCTGGAGTACGTACCGCCGGAGTGCGCTCGACAGCCATCGGCGGTACATCGGTCATGACGGTTAGCTATTCCGGATCCATTGGTGGACTTGCCGAGGCGCTCCGCGCGCAAGGCTTTACGGTGCAGCAGGGAGCCACCGCGCTCTTGATCAGCCGCTAAGCGCCGCGCAAGCTGCCCGCATGACGCAAATCGCGCTTCCCCTTTCCCATCCCGGGTCTCAGGAGCCCGCCAGTATCGTGGTGGGAGAAGGCAATCAGCGGGTAGTCGAGGCTCTCGCTGCCTCCGACAACTGGCCGTTCGGCACTGCGCTGCTCGTGGGCCCGGAGCGTTCGGGCAAGTCGCTCTTTGCCAGCTGGTTTGCTTCCCATACCGGGGGTGGGGCATTGGACGATGCGGACACGAGGGACGAAACCGAAATCTTTCATGCGTGGAACCGTGCACGGGAGGACGGCTATCCCTTACTCCTCACGATCAGCGATGACGGGTGGAAGATCGCACTGCCGGACCTGAAAAGCCGCATGGGCGCTGCGCTACAGCTCGAGATCGGTCCGCCCGATGACGAGATGGGTGCCGCATTGATGCTGAGCCACGCGATGCAACGGGGGCTTGCGCTGGGCGAGGGCGCGCCTGCCTATCTCATCCCCCGGATGGAGCGCAGCTATGTAGCGATTGAGCGGATCGTCGCCGAAATCGACCGACTCAGCCTTGAACGCAAGCAGCCTGCCACCATGTCGATCTGGCGCGATGCGCTCGAGGCCGTGCAGGGTCCCGAACAGGCGCGCTTGCTTTGAATTGCTACAAGTGAGAGGATTGAGGCCATGTTCGAACGGCTGATCGCCTATCTGGACTCGATCAAGGCGCGTGATCCTGCGCCTCGTACCCGTTGGGAAGTATTGCTTTATCCTGGCGTCTGGGCGCTGGCCTATCACCGCGTCGCCCACTGGCTGTTCGAAGCGGATCTCTTTTTTCTGGCCCGGCTCGTGAACCACTGGAGCCGAATGGTCACGGGAATCGATATTCACCCGGGTGCCATCATTGGTCGCAACTTCTTTATCGATCACGGATTCACCGTCATCGGAGAAACTGCCGAGATTGGCGACAACGTCACGATCTACCAGTGCGTAACGCTAGGCGGGACTAATCCGACCAATGGCCAGGGGGGCAAGCGGCATCCCACGATCGGAGACGAGGTCATCATCGGCTCCGGTGCACAGGTTATCGGCCCAATTACCGTCGGCCGCCGCGCGCGCATTGGTGCCAACGCGGTGGTGACCGACGAAGTGCCTGAAGGAGCCACGATGATCGGTCTGAAGGCTCGCAGTACGCTGGTCCCTGCTGAGGACTGGGTAAAGGAATTCCTGCCTTACGGCACGCCTTGCGACGATCCGTGTGCGCCGAGCCGCGACTGCGTCGAAAAGCTTGAGGCCGAACTCAAGGCGCTGCGTAGCGACCTCGATGCCCTGCGGGTGAAGCGTGATCCCGTCTCGGCGAAGCGTAGCGGAACCGACGATTGATGGCGCAGTCTGGCGGTGCGACTGTCGTAGATTTTCCCGCTCGCATACCCGGACAGGTCTGCTTCACGCGCGAAGAGCTTACCAAGATACTCGATGTTTACGGCCGAATGGTCGCGGCAGGTCATTGGCGCGATTACGCCATGGATTTCACGAAGGATGCCGCGACGTTCGCGGCCTTCGTACGGCATGCGGAGCGGCCACAGGCACGGGTTGAAAAGCGGCCTTCCCTGAGGGCGAAGCAGGGCATGTGGACGCTGTTCGGCGAACACGGACAGGTGCTCAAGCGCGGACATGAATTGGCTGGCGTCATGGCCCCGGTCGAGCGCCGCTTGCTGAAGGCGATCGATTGAACGAAAGAGGGCCCGCCTTTCCGGACGAGCCCTTCTCTCGGTGGTCCAATTGTCAGGCCGTGGCGGGAAGCCGGGCCTGTACGTCTCCGGGGAGTCCTTGCACCACACTACGGCGGATCGGGGTCCAGAGGGCGCTCAGCGTAAGCAGAGCCGATCCGATGACCAGCGCGGTAAGCGCGAAGTTGAGTTCGACTGCGCCGAATTCCCGGAACAGGAAAGTCAGGGCAATAAGCACATAGGCCAAAGCTGAGACCAGCAGCGCGCGGCGATCGACTGCCAGCGCTACAAGGCCGAAAGCGACATAGACGCCCAGTACCGCGACCGCTGCGCCCGCGCCGATATTATCGCCCTCGGTCACGCCGATAAGCGCGAAGATCGGATGGGCGATGGCAGGAGCGGCAAGCAGGTGCAGCCAGAAGGCCACGTCGCTACGTCGCGTTTCACGGCGGGGATCAGTCATGTCCCAACGCATTGCAAAGGCAAAGACAACGAGGCCGGCAACGAAGACGAGCGCGAGGATGATTGTCTCGATATTCGGATTGTTGGGACCGACCGCAGCGATAATCAGTGCGATCACCGTGCCCGCGATGGCAGCCGTGCCTGCGGCGATTGTGATCGGAACCATGAAGCGCTTCCAGTGAAGCGAGGCTGCACCCGCCGTCAACAACCCCGAGGCCGCAATGAGCAGCGTCGCGAGAGTTTCATTTCCCTGGCCGCTGTCGATACCAGCGATCGAGACTGCGAGTCCGAGGAGTCCGAAGAACACGCCTCCCACGAATCCGAGCAATAAGAGGATACTGGGAAGTGCCATGCGTTTTTTTGCGGTGAAGAATTCGGCAAGCATCCAGGCGGTACCTGCGACAAGTAGGCCGCTAACGGGCGAGGGACCATCCTGATTGCTCCAGATGGCATCACCGATTGCTCCCATGGCCATCAGCATGATGACCACTCCGATACTGACGAAGATATCGTTGAAGCCGGTGATGAGGCGGAAATGCTCCGCATCTGCGGGCAATGCATCCCGCGACGCAGCGACGTGCGCGCGAAGGGCAGTGGCGGCATCGGCACTGATCGCGCCTGCCGCTACTGCTGAATTCAAATCTTCCTGGCTGTACATCGCCATATCTCCCCGTTGAGTACGTGAAAGACATAGGCTTGGTGTATTAATACGTCAATACGCCTTGCTTAGGAGCGAAAAAGCCCCCGGATCAGTCCATGAACCGAGGGCTCCCCTTTTATATTCCAAATTTCCAGCTCAGCCGCGCGCTGAAGACGGGCCTGTACCGGTTACCCTCTGCATTGCGGTGAGGATGTTGCCCGACTGCTCGCTGCCCGACTGGGGTGCCTTGAGGTTGGAGAATTCGCTGATTTTGTCCCAATTGGCGGCGAAACCTTCGACCGTGCGCTCTTCGTCCTTGAGCCAGACGGCGTCGTTCATGACGGTCCATGAAGAGTGGAAACCGCCTGCACCAGCGCCCACGATGGCGTTGGTCGGTGCATCTTCGCTGACGAGATAGAGCGCTGCTGGGACGACGTTCACCGGATCGAACAGCTTGAAAGCCTCTTCGGGGAAAAGGTCTTCGGTCATACGCGTGCCCGCGACCGGCGAGATTGTGTTCACCTTGATGTTGTACTTCGCACCTTCGAGCTGGAGCGTCTTGGTCAGGC
>CAYPGL010000008.1:0-18441 GCA_964410035.1 uncultured Qipengyuania sp.
GCCTCCTGTTGACGGACAGGACGCAATGATCTGTTAACCATGCTTGTTTGTAAAGTATTAACTATGCCTGCAGGGCTTGGCTATCCTCCAACTCATTGAATTTCAACAAATTGTCTAAGCTCATGGGCCTTGCTAAAACATAGCCTTGCACGTGCGTGCAGCCCATTTCCGTTAACATTTTCAAGGTCTCAGTGTCTTCCGCACCCTCCGCCACCACCCCGATTCGCGCATGGCGCCCCATGTCCACGATACTTGCTACGATCGCCTTGGCCTTCGAGCTTTTGGTCATGTTCGCAACGAACAGGCGGTCGATCTTCAACTCATCGAATGGCAACTCGAAAAATGTCTCGAAATTGGTCTCACCAACTCCAAAATCGTCCATGGAAATGCGGGCACCGAGTGACCTAAGTTCGTTCAAGACTGTTTCCGCAGTCGCAAGATTTCCGATCCGTGATGTTTCGGTGACTTCCAAAACCAGATAGCGCGGATCGAATCCTGTCGCCTGCAAGACATTGCGTACCATGCCGACGATCCGCATGTCCGATAGCAGCGTAGCGGAGATGTTGACTGACATCGTGATCGAACGACCTCGGAAATGCATAAGTCGTCCAGCAGCGCAGGCATGTTCGAAGACATATTCGGTCAACGCATCCATGCGTCCGGCTTTTTCGCATTGAGCGATAAAGTGCATCGGCGGTATGAAGCCCCGTGAAGGATCCTGCCAGCGGACTAGCGCCTCAACGCCTGTCATGGTTCCGTTACGTGTATCGACTTTGGGTTGGTAAACGCAAAAAATCTCCCCGGCCGACATTGCTTCGTCAATGCGAGCGCGCAAGGAAATGTCCCACAGTTCGTCGAAGCGTGAGCTACTTTCTGCGATCTTTATCGGTTGCAGGGCCTCTGAGCTTTCTTCCGCTGCTGCCACCGCAGCAGCCAAGCGTGCCGCAGGATCTCCATCCAGCCTTGCCACACCGAAGCTTATGCCGACGTCTACCGATGAACCCGCAACGTTGAGCGGCGCGGCAAACATTGCGCGAAGACCTTCGAGGTGTTCAGCCAATGTGGTACTGTCTTCTTCTTCAGAATGCCAAGCCAGATGGTGGCCTTCCGAATAGATGGTCAGTTCTCCGTCGGTGGCGCGCAGACGATCGACCAGTTTTAGAATATACTGTGCCCGCTCGGTGCGGGGCAGGGTTTTCAAAACATGTTCATAGCCATGAATGCGAGCCACGACGAGATGCCCGCGAGCATGGATGTCCTGGGATGTCTCCAGCTCAAGCGCTCTCAGTTTCGGAAGGCCTGTTTCGCTGTCTACCAGTGCAACACGATCCTGCCAGCGAGCCCGGGATCGGAGGATACCATAGACGATGAGGATCGCGGCACAGTAGGACAGCTCCATTCTGATTCCGAGGAGACTGCCAACATAGAGTGCCAAAGGGATCATTATGGCGAGTATGGCGTAACCAAGCTGGCGCCGTTGGCGTCGACGCACAATGACAATCATCATCGCGAAGATCAGCAAGTAGACTGCAACCGCAGGAAACGCAGGAAGATACCCAGTCCGGCCTGATTTTAAGGTCTCTGCCGCATAAATTGCAACATAGCTGTATGGAACGGAAAATTGTCCAGGGACGCGCTGCTGAGATTCCGAAAGTCCAGCATCTTCACCAATGACAACTGTGCGCCCTACAAGACTAAGCACGTTCCCATCCGCTGCGATATCAGTCAGAGGTAGAGATGCTATGTCTTCGGGCGGGATCGAGTAATCGATCTGGAAAGAGCCAGGGCGGGTATCTTCGATGCCTGCCAATGAAGCGGCAAGTGACGGGAAGCGGCGCCCGCGAACGCTATGAGCAAATTCGTTGGTCCAAGTGAAGCCCATCCAATTGCTCGAACGCTGCGAAACCACCCGCCTAGTTCGACCAGCAATGTCCGGCAGGGAGGTAACAACTCTAGCGTTGTTTACTCCGTTGAGGTCAATCCGGTCGACGATAATCGCACGGGCACCAAGTGCGCTGATTGCATTTGCAAGCTTCTTATCGGCCGGTGCGGAGGTGGATGCCTTGGAAAAGGCTATGTCGATATAAACTTTCCCTACTCCCTGCCGATCGAGCTGGGCCAGCGCTTCGGCGAGCTCCTCACGCCGCGCGGGGAGTTGCGGGTCGGCCATATTCCGCTCCGCTCCGACGAAAACGATATCTCCAGAAGGAGAGTGGCTGACTAATTTTGACTGAATAACCCAACTGATCTGGTCCACCGGGCCCAGAAACAGGGTGGCAATCAGGACAAGGGCCACGACACCGCTGATCGCGAGGTGTTTTAATCGCTCAATCGCACCATTCGACAGTCTGCCGAGAGGCTTAAATGAGCGCGCGTTATCGCGGTCCAAGGTGCGGACGGGGTTCATCTCGCACCCGTATGGTCAGATTAGGTTTAAGAATGTTTTTACGCGGAGGTCACTTTTTTCACTAACCTACGAAAATCCGCGCTCTCTAGTGGTTAAGGCCGCAGTAGAAGAATAGGTTAAGAAGCACCGCCAGACGCTACCGAAGACATCCCATATTGTCGCATTTTTCTTATTTTAATCATATTCTTACTACGTTATCTATTTCTTAACGGCCGACATAGCGACCGCGGAAATCTAATTTTCGTGCACGAGGCCAAAAAGATCATGAGCATCTGCGTCCTCAACCTTCACCTTCACGATATCGCCAGGAGCTATCGTCCTGGGAACGTTACGTAGGTAAACCGCGCCGTCAATTTCGGGCGCATCGGCCTCGCTGCGGCCTGTGGCTCCAATATCGCCATCTTCATCCGGTTCGCCAACTTCGTCGATGATTGTTGGCAGAATTTTCCCGACCTTGGCTGCCAGCTTTGCGGCACTGATCCGTTCGGTAATCTCCATAATTCGGGCGTAACGCTCTTCTTTGACTTCCTCGGGGACAGGATCTGGTAGGAAGTTGGCCCGTGCTCCCTCGACCGGTTCGAATCGGAAAGCTCCCACGCGGTCGAGCTGCGCTTCTTCCAGCCAGTCGAGCAGGTACAGGAAATCTTCCTCGGTCTCACCCGGGAATCCGACCACGAAGCTCGATCGGATGGCGATTTCAGGGCATATTTCACGCCACGATTTCAGCCGCTCTAAGACCCTGGCCTCGTTCGCCGGCCGCTTCATCGATCGCAAGACCCTGGGGCTGGCGTGCTGGAAGGGTATGTCGAGATAAGGGGTCAGCAATCCCTCGGCCATCAGCGGGATGACCGCGTCGACGTGCGGATAGGGATATACATAGTGCAGCCGCACCCAAGGCGGCGTGCCGCCGCCGATGTCGAGTTGCCCCAGCTCCCGCGCAAGATCGGTCATGTGGGCCCGAACATCGCGTCCCTTCCACTGACGGCTTTCATGACGGGTATCGACGCCATAGGCGCTGGTGTCCTGGCTGATTACCAGAAGTTCTTTGGTGCCGGCCTCAACCAGCTTTTCCGCTTCGCGTAGAACGGCATCGATCCGCCGGCTGGCGAGCTTTCCCCTCAAGTCCGGTATGATGCAGAAAGCACACGAGTGATTGCAGCCTTCGGATATCTTCAAGTAGCTGTAATGGCGCGGCGTCAACTTCACGTCGGGCTGGGGTATCAGGTCGATGAAGGGTCCCTGGGTAGGCGGGGCATATTGATGCACGGCTTCTACAACCTGTTCGTACTGGTGCGCGCCAGTCACGGCCAGAACCTGCGGATGTGCGGCGCGGATCGCATCGGCTTCTTCACCCATGCAACCCGTTACGATTACCCGGCCATTTTCTGCGATGGCCTCGCCGATAGCTTGCAGGCTTTCTTCCTTCGCACTGTCGAGGAAGCCGCAGGTGTTGACCAATACGACATCGGCACCGGCATAATCGGGGCTCATCGCATAGCCATCAGCGCGGAGGCGGGTCAGAATGCGCTCGCTGTCCACCAGCGCCTTCGGGCAGCCGAGGGAAACCATTCCGACCTTCTTTTGGTCGGGGATCGAGGAGGTAAAGGTGTTCATAGCAATGTCCGTGAATCGGGCGCGGCCCTACACGGCTTCGCCGCTTTGCGCTAGCATCACCATGTGTCGCCAAAGGGGGGGAGGGAAAATCTCCTTGATGTGAACTGGCGGGCAGTCGTCTTGGCGGCGCTTGGCGGATTTCTGATCGGCGGTATCCGGTATGGCACCGGCATGGGAAAGCGCTGGGTGTCGGCTGTTGGCAGGACGGGAGACAACCTTAAGGTGTCAATCCGGCGAAACCTATGGCTACACCTTCCTGGCGAGTTGCATTCTGGCACATTCCTTCGCGAGCTATGCCATCGATCTCAGCGAGTTCGTCAAAATTCTGACTGCTTTTGGCGTTGATCGCGGGTTTATCGTCCCTGCTTTGTGGACGAATTATCTGTTACAGTGCGCTAATCGGCCGCTTATAGGATCGACGCAGGCTACTCGCTGATTTCCTAGAGCATTGTGGGGCTGGTCCACGCGCTCGTGCGTTGAGAAACCGCTCACCCACCTTGGCGCAATACGTCGTCCTTCACATGTCCGTCGCCCCTGCTTTCGCCATTCGGGGTGGCGATGATTTCAACGATGATGTCACCGGCCTGCAGATTTTCGCACTCTTCCTCCCAGAAACCAATTGCGCGCCCGTCGCGGTAGACGCGTAGTCCCCTGCCGCCAGTTTGGAGTTCGTTAATGGCACAGCCGACTTCTTCCTCGGTCACCCGGCGTTCGACTAATTGCACGCGGCCGGAAATGCTCGCCAGATCCGCAAGATATTCTGCGATATGCTCGCCCTTTGCGCTCCCGGCGAGCAACAGCCCGGTGAAGCGTACAGGATTGATGACGTTGTTCGCGCCTGCTTGACGGGCGAGAGATTCGTTATCATCTGCTCGAACTACGACACTGATCGGCACATGCGGGGCAAGGGCTCGGACGGTAAGCGTTATCAGGATCGTAGTATCATCGCGGCCAGCGGAAATCAGGACATTCTGAGCCTCGGCAATCCGTACTGCCTTTAGCGTCTCGTCACGCGTAGCATCTGCAGCCATCACATTGCATCCGAGCGATTCCGCCGCAAGAAGCCTCTCCTCGCTGGGGTCGATCACCACGATTGTGCTGGGATCGGTGCCGCGTTCGATCAATTCGGCCACCGCCTCGCTGCCCGAAATACCATAGCCCAGCACGACGATGTGTCCGCTGAGTTGTTCCTGGATTCGGGCCATACGGAATTTCTCCCAGCTTCGTTTGATAAGAAAGTTGTAGGCAGTGCCCACAAAAATAAAGAGGACGGCGAAACGTACCGGTGTCACGATGACCGCTTCCACCAGCCGCGCGCGGTCCGAAATGGGCGCGATATCGCCAAAGCCGGTCGTAGTGATGGAAATCATGGTGAAATAGATCACATCAAGAAAGCTGACTTCGCCGTCGAGATTGTCGACGAGGCCCTCTCGATCCCACCAGTGTATCATCACCACCAAGAATATCAGGAATAGCGCCAGCCCTAACCGAATGCCCAGATCGCCCCAGACGGGAATTCTCGTTGCACGACGCAGCGGCTGAAATCGCGGACCACGATAAACCCGGTTGTTCCGGCCACCCGGAGTAATACGGTCGAGTTGCTTTCTCTCGCTCATTCGGCGCTTAGGTGCGGGAGCGCATGGACGCGGTCAATAGCAATCACCTCTGGAAACGCTGCCCGAGCGCTTCCAGCGAGGAATGATGGGTCAGATCGAGCTGGAGGGGGGTGACCGAGACGTAACCGTCTGCAATCGCTTCCAGATCAGTCCCATGGTCGGGCGTGTGTTCGATGGCCTGCAACCCGAACCAAAAATAGCGGAACCCGCGAGGGTCGCGGCCTTCCACGACTGTGCCGCGCGAATAGTCATGGAACCCCTGAGAGACCGCGCGAATACCCTTCACGTCAGCTGGAGCGCGTGGAGGGAAATTCACATTCACCAGCGTGCGCTCCGGCAATGGGGTATCCAACAAGGGAGCGAGCACTTTTGCGCCCCATTCCTGTGCCGCCGCAAATGACATGTTGTCGCCTGCGTCTTCGCGGCCGATGACTTGGCTCAGCGCAATCGATCGGATGCCCGCAAGCGCGCCTTCGATAGCAGCAGAAACCGTGCCCGAATATGTAATGTCGTCACCCAGATTGGCACCTCGGTTGACGCCGGAAAGTATTACGTCGGGTACGCCGTTCATGACCTGCCTGAGGCCCATGGTGACGGAATCGGTAGGCGTGCCGGTAACCGAAAAGCGCCTTTCGCCATGCTTTCGCAGGCGGACCGGGCGCGTGAGAGTCAGCGCGTGGCCCATTCCTGACTGCTCTTCGTCCGGGGCACAGATCCAGATGTCGTCAGAGAATTGCCGCGCTATCGCTTCAAGCACTTCTAGACCGGGGGCATGAACGCCGTCGTCATTTGTCAGGAGAATTCTCACACCGCGGGCTCCAGTTTCTCGATACCGCCCATATACGAACCGAGGCATTCCGGGACGGTGATGCTGCCATCCTCGTTCTGGTAATTCTCCATCACCGCCACCAGCGTGCGGCCCACCGCGAGTCCAGATCCGTTGAGCGTGTGGACGAAACGGGTCTTCTTTTCGCCTTCGGGACGATAGCGCGCGTTCATGCGACGTGCCTGGAATTCTCCCGTATTCGAGCAAGAGGAAATCTCGCGATAGGCTTGCTGGCCGGGCAGCCAGACTTCGAGATCGAAAGTCTTACGCGCGCCGAAACCCAAGTCGCCAGTACAAAGAAGCATTCGGCGATAAGGCAAATCAAGCGCTTCAAGGATATGCTCAGCGCATCCTACCATGCGCTCGTGCTCGGCCGCGCTGTCTTCTGGGCGGCAAATACTTACCAGTTCAACCTTTTCGAACTGGTGCTGGCGGATGAACCCGCGCGTATCGCGTCCCGCTGCGCCTGCTTCACTGCGGAAGCAGAGCGTATGAGCCGCAAGTCGGATCGGTTCAGCGAGGTCGCCGAGGATTTGATCGGACACCGACGCGGTTAGACTCACTTCCGACGTCGGAATCAGCCAGCGACCATCGGTAGTCTTGAAACTGTCCTCTGCGAACTTCGGCAGTTTGTCGGTGCCATACATCGCCGCGTCGTTGACAAGCACGGGCGGATTGCACTCAGTATACCCATTAGTACGTGTCTGCGTGTCGAGCATAAATTGGGCGAGGGCACGGTGGAGGTAGGCGATGTAACCGCGCAGATATGTGAAGCGTGCACCAGCCAGTTTCGCGCCGGTTTCGAAGTCCATTCCAAGCGCGGGGCCCAGGTCGGCGTGTTCCTTCGGCTTGAAGTCGAAATTGCGCTTTTGCCCCCAACTTGCAACCGCGACGTTCTCGGTCTCGTCGGCGCCTTCGGGTACGTCGTTGGCAGGTAGGTTTGGCAGGCGGGCGAGCAGGTTTTCCAACTCGGTGCCGGCCGTATGTTCCGCCTCTTCCCACTGTGGCATGCTCGCCTTAATGTCGGCGACTTCAGCCTTGAGCGCTTCTGCTTTATCTTTGTCACCTTGGGCCATGGCTTGGCCAATCGCCTTCGAGGCCTCGTTGCGGCGGCTTTGAGCTTCCTGCACGCGGGTTTGCGCTTCGCGCTTCTTGGCATCGAGGGCGACGATACGATCGGCGACGGGGTCCGTGCCGCGCCTTTTCATGGCGGCATCGAAGGCTTCGGGATTGGCTCGGATGAAAGCGATATCGTGCATGGGCTGGCGCTATGCCGATTGGCGGGCTTTATTTCCAGTGCAGAAAAGGGCTGGCACCGATTGGATTGCAGACGGTTTGTCTGTCTATGGCGCTCCTCCCGACCGCCGCCGAACAGAAGACGAGGCCGAGAGAATTGCAAAGCCAGAATTACCTACCTCCCCGGCGCAGCCGCTTCATCGATCTGGTCGATGCCGGCATCAGGATCGGGCGAAAGTTCGGTCTGGTGGAGAATGCCAAATGGAGCCGTGATGAACTGATGGGCGAAGTGGCAAATGCCTACGGTCTCGACGATTTCGGGGATGAGTGGTTCACGCGGCCCCTCGATGTCTTGCTCGATTCCGTTCGCGCCGAAGCCCATTTGAACGCGGCTGGCGACTTTTCGGCAATGCAGCAGTTCCACCACCTGCTACGCGACCGGCTGTATGCGCAGATGTGGTACAAGAGGCATCCGGAAATTCTAGCGCGCCCGATCAAGAATCCGGTGGTTATCGTGGGCCCCATGCGATCGGGGACGACGCGCCTCCATCGGCTCCTATCGGCCGACAGGAGATTTGCGCACTTGCGAAGCTTCGAAACGATCAGCCCGGTCCCGCGTCCCGACTTCGAGCAGGTCATGGTAGGTGAGAAAGAGGATTTTCGGCCGATCCTGGCCAAGCGGATTCTGAAGGTCGCGCGGCTGGCCAATCCCCGCACACTATCGATCCATCCCACCGGGCCCTTTGAACCCGAAGAGGAGCTAGGTCTGATCGCAGCCAGCTTTTACGGCATGAAGTTCGAGGCGCAGTGGCGGGTGCCAACCTTCACCCGCTGGTGCGAGCAGGAGAGCGCCGTACCCGCCTATCGGCACATGGCCAATCTCCTGCGCCTGATCGGGTGGTCACAGCAGGAAAGTTCGTTGCGGCCATGGATACTTAAAACCCCGCAACACATGCTGGACCTGCCTGCCCTGCTCGAGGTCTTTCCAGATGCGAGGCTGATCTTCACCCATCGCGATCCGAAATCCGTCGTGGGCAGCGCGGCGTCGCTTGCATGGAACCAGACGATCATTTATTCCGACGATGTCATGTCGCAGCCGCACGGACGCGAGTGGCTCCGCAAGACCGAGCTGATGGTCGAACGCATGCGCAGCGCCCGCGAGAGCATTCCGGCAGAGCGGATGATCGACGTCCAATATGATGACATGGACAACGACTGGCGTTCGTCGATGGAGCGTATTTACCGTTTTCTTGATCTCGATATCGAGCCTGCTCTGCCGGGAATGGAAACCTATCTTGCGCGGACTGCGGCATCGAAACGTGTTCCTCATTCCTACTCGCTAGAGGAATTCGGCCTTAGCACAGACGAGGTCTATGAACGGCTCGGCGAATATGCGAGCTCTTACGGCGTTCCGGTGGAAGGTGGAGTTGGAGCAACGCGTCCAGCAATCGCCTCGGCATAAGATGAAGGCGGCGAACCGGTTGCCCAGTCGCCGCCTCCGGAAAAAGTGGGCAGGTCGATCAGTAGGTGAAAGTAACTGTAGCGAAAACCTGACGCGGGTTGCCGTAGAATGCCGTTAGCGTCCCCTCAGGCCCGAGGGCAGGGATCGGGAAGCCGTTGGAGCCGTTCGCAATCTCGCCCGTAACCGGGTCAGTCGCCACGAAAGTATAGCCGCTCGTCTTGTATTCCTTGTCGAGCAAGTTCTTTCCATAAACACCGAAAGTCCAGCGTCCGCTTGGCGCAGTGTAGACAGCGCTGGCATCGAGCAAACCGTAACCATCCTGATCGAGGTACGGATTCGGGATTTCGAACTGGCTCGTCTTGCTCCGGTAGGAGAATGTCGTGCCGAGATAGAGGTCGCCCGCGCCCAGTTGCGCATCGTAGCTCGCAGTGATGCTGCCGGTAAATTCAGGCGTGTTCTGCACCACGCGGAACTCGGCGACATCCGTGGGAACGCCGCCAATGTTGCTGATATACTCGTCATATTCTGCGTCGATGTAGCCAAGCGAACCGGACAGGCCGAAGCCCCCATCGAAGCGGGCATTGGCTTCAAGCTCGAGCCCCTTGAACGTCGCTGCGCCAGCGTTCGACACGACGCCGCAGAAGGAGGGAGTGCCAGCCACTTCGCAAGCTACCGAACCGGGGATCTGCACGTCCGTGTAATCGGCATAGAATGCAGCTGCAGCCAGGTTCAAGATCCCAAGGTTCCCCTTATATCCGATCTCGTAGCTGTCCACTTGCTCTGGCGCGAAGCTGAGAAAGTCAGCGATTTCCTCATCTGTCGGATTGCCGGGATCGGCCGCAGGCGCGTTCCTGCCCACGCCGCGAGGATCGAAGCCGCCACCCTTGAAGCCCTTTGAATAACTTGCGTAGAGGTTGTGATCAGGCGTCGGCATGAAGCTGATCGAGGCACGCGGTGTGAACTTCTTGAAGTCGGCGCTACCGTCGAAATTCGTGTCCGGCGGCGTCAGCACGAGACCTGGACCTCCGAAAAACGGCGAGCCGCCGCCGAAATAGTTCTGCCGGAGGATTTCCGCAGACCGCTCGTCCCAAGTGTAACGACCGCCCAGCGAAACGCTCAGCTGCTCGGTCAGATCGTAAGTAAAATCGGCGAAGACCGCATAGGTTTCGGTATCAACATTTGCCTGCGTGAACGCCGTCAGGCCCGGAACAGTCGTGAATATACGCACGTCGAACAATGTGTCCGCCTTGGCATCGAGATAATAGAAGCCGAGCAAGCCATTCAGCGCTCCGCCATTGTCCAGAAGGAGCTGGAATTCCTGACTAATCTGTTCGTTGAAGTAGGCCCCCGGTACGTCTAGATCGACGGCGGGCAGGGCATCGAAATCGATTGGCGAGTAGCTGTCGTCTTTGCGCCATGCGGAAATGGAGCGGAGGGTGAACACATCGCCCAGTTCGATTTCGGCATGAAGCGACAGGCCCTTGGATTCGACGTCCTGCTCGGGGTCGAGCAAACCACCGCGCGTGTCGTAGACGTTATCCAGAATTGGAGCTCCGGAAGCGAGACCTGGGATCAGGCGATGCCCGCCGCGCGGATTGCTCTTGTCCTTGGTGTAATCGCCCTGGATCCGTATAAAGCCCGGCTCGCCATAGCCGCCGACCTCAAGGCTCATGCGTCCGGCCCAGATATCCTTGTTATAGTTTTCCAGGCCGGTAGTGAGATTGTCCCCAAATCCGCCGCGCGAAAGGCGGGCAACCGAACCGCCAACGCGGACGAGATCGCCCACCGGGACGGAAGCAGTGACAACACCTTCAGCCTGATCGTAGGTTCCATAGGTGGCGCGTGCCTTAAAGGACGGGTCGAGCGGGAGACGCTTGGTCACGTATTTGACCGCGCCGCCAATGGTATTGCGTCCGTAGAGTGTACCCTGTGGTCCGCGGAGCACCTCGATCCGTTCGACATCGTAAATATCGAGTACCGCTGCCTGCGGGCGGTTCAGATATACATCGTCAAGGTAAATGCCGACGCCCTGTTCAAACCCTGAAACCGGGTCCTGCTGCCCGATGCCGCGGATGAAGGCAGAAAGCGTGGAATTGGTGGCACGGCTCGCTTCGAGAGTAACGTTCGGTACCGTCTGCGCGATGTCAGTTACATCAAGCGCGCCTCTTCGGGCGAGTTCTTCGCCGCTGAATGCGGAGACTGCCACGGGGACGTCGATCAGGCGTTCTTCGCGGCGGCGCGCGGTCACAATGATGACGTCGCTCTCATCCGCGTCGGGGTCGGCAACTGTGCCACTGTCGCTGTCGGCAACCGTTTCTTGTTCGGATTGGGCCGTCGCGGGCAGCGACCAGCAGAGTGAAGCAGTGCCAACCATCAAGGCGGCGAACGAACGCGAGACGTGAAACTTCATTGATTCCCTCCCAAATATATCTCTCTCCAGCATCGTTATTGAAAACTGAACCACCTTTCAAGTTTGTTCTTGCATGAGATGCGTGCGGTGCTTAGCCAAGAGACGCTGGAGGGACGAAAATGGCTGCAAGCGCGACGGATGATCACAAGACGCCGCGAACCGAGCGAGGTCGCAAGACGCTTCGTAAACTGCTGGATGCGGCAGCTGGCGAATTCGGTGATCACGGCTTTCACGAAGCGTCGATCAGTTCGATAACGCGGCGGGCGGGTGTGGCGCTCGGTACTTTTTACACGTATTTCGACAGCAAGGACGAAATCTTCCGAGCCTTGGTCGCGGACATGAGCGAGGCCGTTAAATTCGCGGCCCGCGAAGCGATCCGGCCTGATATGCAGGCGCTCGAGATCGAACGCGCGGCGCTGGAGGCGTTCCTTCAATTCGCCGGGGATCATAAGGAAGTCTATCGGATCATCGACGAAGCCGAATTCGTCGATCCGGACAGTTACCGAAGCCACTATGAAACGGTCGGAACGCGCATTCTCGAGCGCTTGCAGCGCGGCGGAGAGAATGGCGCCATGCGGAGCAATCTCGGCGAGATCGAGGCGTGGTCACTCATGGGAATGAACGTATTTCTAGGGCTTCGCTATGCAATATGGCGCCGCGAGGGAGATCCGGGGCCGGGTAGGGTTGCCGAGGTCGCAAATCGCTTTCTTCGGAAGGGGATTGAGGGCTGATCGACACAGGAACGCTTGCCGGTCGGCGCCGTTGATTGACCAAAGGAGAATTTACATGATCGGTAAGATTATCGGAGCGTATGCGGGCGACAAGCTCGCCAAGAAGACCGGCGGAATCGGCGGTGCTGGCGGCGCGGCACTGGGGGTAGTTGCGGCAACGGCGCTGCGCCGCATGAGCCTTCCTGCGATGTTTGCATTGGGTGTCGGCGGTTTTGTAGCTAAAAAACTCTTCGACAAGAACGAGCGCGAGAAGGCAGTCCCCGGCACGAGAGCGAATTCCGCCAAGACTGGCAAGGCCGCAGAAGCAGCGTGATTAACCCCTGACATTCGCGAGAAGGCCGTCCGAATGGGCGGCCTTTTCTTTTTCCCTCGCTAAGGGCTCGGCTCGATTGACGCCTAGCTGTTGTCCTCGCCTTCGAGGACCGAAGCCATGGGAGTCGTACGGGGCAGGCTCTGAAACGCCTGCTGATCTTCCGCCGGGACGGCATCGCGAGCGAAGATCCGCCAGATTCCGAACATTCCGCCCATGAACGCAAGGCTCCCGAGGACGGCAAATAGACCTGAGGGGCCGAGAAATCCCATCCCTGCAGAACCAAGCAATGGTCCCGCAACTGCACCTGCCGAATAGGTCAAGACCAGCCCGCTGCTTGCCCCAACCCGCTCCTTTTCGTCCAGATGGTCGTTCGAGTGCGCGACGCAGAGCGGATAGAGGGCGAAGGCAAAGCCGCCGAATAGGCTGCCCAGGGCGATGGTGCTCATCGCGGGCAGCACGAACAGGCCAAGGGGCGCGCAGATTGCCGCAGCCGCGAGAAAGCATCCGATCACTACCAGCCGCCGGTCGAAACGGTCGGACAGGATGCCGAGCGGATACTGCAGCAGCACTCCTCCTGCGATCACGCAGGAGGTGAACAGCGCAACCTGCGAAAGCCCCATGCCGATGCGCTGGATGTAAACAGCGCCGAGTGCGTAGAACGCTCCCAGCATTGCCCCGTTCACTAGCGTGCCGACAATGCCTAGTGGCGAAATCTCATAAAGCCGCCAGATCGAGAAAGGGGTGATGGCCTCAATCTTCGGCTGCTCCATCCGCGTGAGCAGTATGGGAAGTAGGGCGATCGAGAGAAGTATCGCCGAAACCATGAAAGGCAGATCGGGAGACCTGTCACCCAGATTGAGCAGGAATTGCCCTGCTGCCTGCCCGCTGTAGAGCGCGATCATATAAGCCGCGAGCGCTGTGCTTCGGTTCTGCGGCCTTGCCTGCTGATTCAGCCAGCTTTCGAGGCAGACGAACACCCCCGCCATCATGAACCCATCCAGAAAACGCAGGACGATCCATATGCCGGGATAGTCCAGTATTGCGTAGGACAGGCTGGTCGCGGAATAGACCGTCACAAAGGATGCGAAGGCCCGGATGTGCCCTATGCGCGCAATCACCCTCTCCACCCGGAGCGAACCGACCATCAGGCCCCCGAAATAGCTCGTGGCTACCAATCCGATCAGAAGAGCGGAGGCCCCTGCCAGTTCGAGCCGGATTGCGATCAGCGTCGAAAGAAACCCGCTTCCCGCCATCAGCACGAAGATCGCCACCAACAAGGTGCGCGCCGGAATTGCGGTGGTAAGCATTGCCTATCCCGTATTCCTGCAATGCTTCGGCTTCAACCTGTGTCTGCCGTTCGACAAAGCCAACAGGCGCTCCTAATCATCAAATATGCATCAGATTACGTTCGACGAGTTCCTCAAGGTGGATATTCGCAGCGGCACGGTGATTAGCGCAGCCCCCTCTCCTGAGGCACGCAAGCCCGCCATCAAACTGCAAATCGATTTCGGCGCCGAAATCGGCGTGAAGAAGAGTTCAGCTCAGATAACCGAGCTTTACACATGCGATGCGCTGGTAGGGCGAAAGGTAATGGCCGTAGTTAATTTTCCGCCGCGCCAGATCGGATCTTCCATGTCCGAAGTATTGGTGCTCGGTTTTCCTGACGAGGAAGGCAGCATTGTGCTTGCCTCGCCGGGCGATGTACCCAATGGGGCGCGGCTGGCCTGAACCGGGACTCCCGAAGAACGGGCAGAATGTCCTGCCCCTCTACGACTATTTTGCCGTGGTCCATTCTGCGCAGTCGGCGGCAGTTGTGGGCACGCCATGACGCTCTCGCCTAAGGTCGAACACGACCGCTTTCACGATCGATACAGCCATCAGCGCAACGACGAATGAGAAGGGCAGAGCCCCGATGATCATCGTTATGCGAATAGCGTCGATCCCGCCTAGAATGAGCATTGAACCGACAACGAAAGCCAGAGCGATGCCCCAGAACAGGATATGACGGCGCCGTTGACCTTCGGTTTCGCCCGCACCGTTGATAGTGTTTACGATCAGTATGGCGCTGTCGGTCGACGTGATGAGGTAGGTCATCAAAAGGATTACAACGAGACCCGAGACGACCGAGAAAACCGAAGGGGATAGAAGCACGAACAACGTGGCGAAGAGCTGGTCCGAGATGCCAGAGTTCACGATCGCGCCACCTGCAGTTCCGTTGAGTTCCAAGTCGATGGCTGTCCCCCCGGCCAGTGCCATCCATACGAAGCACATCAAAGAGGGAGCAAGGACTACACCGAGGACATATTCGCGAATCGTTCTTCCTCGGGAGATGCGGGCTATGAACATGCCAACGAAGGGCGCGAAGGCGATCCACCAGGCCCAATAGAAGACTGACCAGTCGAGCTGCCACTGAACCAGCGCGTCGCCGATTTCGCTGCCGCCCGAAAACAGGGTCAGGGAATTCGGTATCAGTGTCCGGAAATAGTCCCACAGGCCCACGCCTAGAAGTTTCAGGCCCAGCAGTCCCGAACCAACAATTGCGAAAAGTGCAAGCAGTGCGAAAGATAGCCCCAAATTGAGGTTTGACAGCCACTTGATTCCTCGCCCGACTCCCGAAAGAGCACTCAATGTTGAGGCTCCTACAAGGATCACCAGAGCCACCACTACTGCTAACGCAGAAGACGAACCATCGTTGTCGAGAAGCCAGTCCCCAAGACCAAGCCGTGCGAGGCCGGCTATGAATTGCTCAACGCCGAGCCCCATCGTCACCGCCACACCGAGTATCGTCGCTACCACCGCGACGATGTCGATCAGATGCCCGGAAAGGCCAGAAAGACGGAGCCCGAACAGTGGGGCAAGTGCCGAACGGATGGTCAGCGGCAGGTTTCGCCGGTATGAGACGTAGCCGATCGCCAGGCCCACAAGCGCATAGCTTCCCCACGCGGCGAAACCCCAATGGAGAAAGGTGTAGATAAAGGCCGGGCGAACCGCCTCGGCGGATTGGGCCCCGACAGAACCGCGAATGATTTCGGGATTGTTGGCGAAATGCGCCAGCGGTTCGCCGGTCGAATAAGTCAGCATACCGATCCCGATCCCTGCACCGAACAGCATTGCAAACCAGGAGAAGCGATTGAATTCCGGCGCCTCCTCGTCGGCGCCGGCGTCGAGCCGGCCCGCGCTCGGCCAAACTGCCAGAAGGAAGCAGACGGCCATCAGCGCTGCGACCAAGTACACGTACCAACCTGAAAAACTTGCGATTATGCTGGAATTGGCGGCAGACAGGGTTTCATTGGCGCTGACCGGGAAGAAGATCGCCCACATGATCAACATCGAAACGATGATCTTGGATGGAATCGTAACCGCCCGGCTGAACCCATCGTAAAATCCACGGTCGTGGGTGAGGATGGGCAGTTCCACCAGTGGTGGTGCCATTCGGGTATCCGTTTCTGAAGCCATCCGTCACTAATAGGGAAGCGGTCAACGGTTGCAAATTCAGCGGCGGTCATTGTGGTGCCGGCTAGAGGATTCGAACCCCTGGCCTGATGATTACAAATCAACTGCTCTACCAACTGAGCTAAGCCGGCACATCGCAAAGCAGGGCGCGCCTCTGGCGCAAAATCATTCTCGCGTCCAGTCCGATTGCGTCGCATCGCGCGCACGCCTATCCGCGATGTCATGGATCTGGGCGAAATCGTTACTCAAACTTGGGAAGAATTGGCGGACGAGCGGGGCAGCGGTAATCCTGCGCGATATATCCCAGCACTTGCGTCGGTAGATCCCCGTAAATTTGGCATCGCGCTTGCCACCAAGGAGGGTGAGGTTTTTTGCGCCGGAGATGCCGACGAAATTTTCTCTATCCAGTCTATCTCCAAGGTCTTCGCGCTGGCTCTTGCGCTGGAGCGACAAGGGGCGGCTCTGTGGGACGGGGTCGGGCGAGAGCCATCCGGAGACGCTTTTAATTCGATTGTTCAGCTGGAACGGGAAAAAGGCATTCCGCGCAATCCCTTCATCAATTCAGGCGCCATCGTGACCACCGATCGTTTCATCGACGACCGCACGCCGGATGAGGCAGTGGACGATCTGCTTGGCCGTCTGCGGCGGATGGGGCGTGACGAGACAATATCGTTCGATTCGGAGGTGGCGCGAAGCGAAAGCGAGACCGGGTCGCGGAACCGCAGCCTTGCCTGGTTCCTCGCTGATTTCGGCCGCCTGATAAACCCGGTGGAGGATGTTCTGTCGGTATATTTCCGTCAGTGCGCGCTTTCAATGAGCTGTCGCCAACTCGCAGAAAGCGCCCTCTTCCTTGCGGTCGACGGGACCGATCCTGTCACAGGCCAGCGGATGTGCAGCGCAAGCCGCGCGCGCCGCATCAATGCGCTGATGCTCATGTGCGGACATTACGACAATTCGGGACAATTCGCTTTCGAGGTCGGGTTTCCGGGGAAATCTGGGGTTGGCGGCGGAATCCTCGCCAGCGTACCGGGCAGGGCATCCATCGCGGTGTGGTCTCCCGGGCTGAACCGGGCGGGAACCAGCCTCCTCGGCGCCAAGGCCTTAGCCTCGATCGCGCTCAAGACCCGTTGGTCGATCTTCAGCGGGCGATGGACCGAACTTTAGAACGCGCCGAAAGTCCAGCCTTCGGTCCGTGCGACATAGCGGGTGAGCCCGGACGGATTCCAACGATGCGGCTCGTGTGCGACCTGTCGTAGCCACGCGGCGGTCAGCAGCGCATCGGTGGCGTGATCGTTTACCAGACCGTTATCCATCACGGGTGGCGAGCCGAGAACCGCCAGAGCCTCGTTCAGTTCATGATAGCTTCGCATCTTGGCCCTCGACGGGCTTCTTCCGGCATCCATGGCGGCAAGGCTAGTGTATATCTCCACCAGTACTGAACCTCTCGGCGGTATCGGATCGACCGGCCATACGGGGAGGTGCCCACGTAGTCGGTGGAGCATCCGCATCCCCGTAAGGCTCGATTTGCCCACTTGCGCTGCGCCTACGAGATTGAAGTTCGAATAGGGTTTGCAGCCCATTCCCGCCTGCGCCTGCTCGGTAACGCGGAAACGGCCACGACCATGACTGGCACCATCGCAACCAAATCGAGAACCGGTTTCCGCCCCATCCCGGAAATAAGGGCGCAATTCCGGGTGTGCGACAAATGTGTTGGCGCCCAGATTGGCTTCTTCACTTGCAATATGATCGATGAGTGCCCAAAGCGAAGGCCCGTCTGGGGGAGAGTGAGGCCAGTCGGGAAAGTAGGCTCCGCAATCGGCGTAGGGGAGGGCGATCCCCAGATCGAGTCCGACCAGCGTATTGGCTGGAAGCCGGTCTCTCAGGACAAAGAGCACATCCTCTCGGGACCAGTCATGCTTCACCAGGACGGGCGGTCCACCGTCGGCATCGGCGATGGCCAGAGCGATCCCTTTTTGCCGCGCGCCCTTTGCACCAGACCAGTCGATCGCGACGTAATGACGAAACCTACTATTCACGTTCGCGCCGAAGCTTGTCCCAATATTCCAGCCGCTTCGTCACTTCACGTTCGAAACCGCGCTCCACTGGTTCGTAATAGCGTTGGGGCTCCATTTCCTCGGGCCAGTAATTGTGACCGGAGAAACCGTCCTCGGCATCGTGGTCGTAGCTGTAGCCCGATCCGTAGCCGATGTCCTTCATCAGCTTGGTCGGCGCATTGAGGATATTCTGCGGCGGCATCAGGCTGCCCGTTTCCTTCGCTGACCTGTAAGACGCTTTCTGCGCCTTGTAGACTGCGTTGGATTTGGGTGCCGTAGCGAGATAAGTGCAGGCCTGAACCAGCGCGAGTTCGCCTTC
>CAYPGL010000009.1:0-13731 GCA_964410035.1 uncultured Qipengyuania sp.
CGGACCTGGTCGAATAACCGGACGGGTGTTGGACCCCCCAACCGAGGACTCGGCTCTAATCGCAGCCGAGTGCGAAAAGCTGGGCGGTGCCTCACGATTAGGAAAGGGAGAGCTTTGCAGATTATGGCATGAAGCAGGGCACCCGAAGTGCATATCGCACATAAGATAGAGCGCCGCTGTTCTAAAGCTGGCGGCGCTTTTTCGGTCCATCAAGGGTGACTGGTTTCCACCCCGTTCGCGACTTAGCTACCGAGGGCGGTGCGACCTGCAGCTATCGTTTCCCGAGCGGGGATCTCGCAGGCTGATGGTGGCTCGTTCTCAATAAACATCACTTTGACCGAACCATTCGGTCGCGCGACGTGGGAATCGCCCTCTTCCAATAGCATGATGTCACCGGCGGCCATGGGCACGACACTCTCGTCGGTGTTGCCGGATTCTCGAACGAACATTTGGAGTTCGCCCTCGAGCAGCATATATTGCCGTGACCGACGATAAAAGGAGCAGAATGCTGAGGGAAGATCTCAATAATGGATATCTTTGAACAAATTGGACTTCAGCATTTGAAAGTCTCCCGAGTTTTCTGTCCGGGCCATAGAGAAGCTTCGTAGTCTGCGTCTTTCGGTCTAGCCCCCAAGGGATAAGAAGGCATCCGATTGCCAACAATATGATCTGAAATGCATCCAATGCGCTGGCTCACTTTTAATTTAAGTCTGCTTTTGGGACATTTTATTAGACACTTATCGGACATGTTAAACGCGTCCGCAATCCCCGAACTTGCCGTTATGACTGAGCGTGGGTTGTGCCAGGAGCGGACCGGCAGCCAGCGACGCCGTTGCGGGGGGCTGCGGCATATCCCGATCATGCAGGACACCGACTTTCTCGAACTTTGGAACTGTAGTGTTGAGGCCTTAGCGGAAGTCGAGGCAATCAGGTCCGGCTACAGCGTGCATAACACTTTCTGGTATTTCGAACCGATCAGGGACGAGGATGACGACGACTTGAACATGTCGGGCCCGTTTTGGTCCGAAGTTCAGCGTCAAGTAGACGAGAGGTTCCTACTGTAGAAAGCGATGTGATCGGTGTTCACTGCGACGTCGAGATTGTGGATGAGCAGGCTCCGACCAGCGATTGGCTCATGACCAGAATGACCGAAATGAAAGCTTTCGCCGATGCTACGGGCCTTTTCCTTCGCGGCTGGGCTTACGAGCCGAAGGGCTTCCCATATGGGCACCTACAACCGCCAGTGGTTCCACAGGTGCGATCCTTTGCACCGCCGCAAGCGTTTGTTACTCGCCGTTCCAGAGTCCAGTAAGCATTCCACCCCGTTCTTGCCGTTTCCGCCCGACGGAGTGATCAACAAATCCGGACCTTCCGCTGTCGACGCCTTAGCCGCCATCCCAGCGGTGCAAATACCCTGCGATCTACTAACCCAGCATCATTCATCGAGAAGACAGCACATGCTTGCTTAGAGCGAGACCAGAAAAAATAGAGGCGGCCCTCATGCTCAGATCACTTGGCTTGGCTTTTGCTTTGACGGTATTTCTCTCCGGGTGCTCAATCCGAGAGGGACGGATTGCAATGTCACCTCACCTAGCGGCTTCAACCGAGCGCCTGGAGCTACGCGGCATGGGCGCAGGCACGCGCGGTGACTTCGAATTAGAAGGTGCCTTCGGCACTTTTACCCGCTCGGCCGAACGGCTCGGGATTTTCGATGCGTTGCTCGTGCAGCATAGTGGTGGCGGCAGTTTCGAATTGGGTCGCACCCCCCAGAATGCAGCCTTGGCTGGTCGTTGCAGCTACCGTGAAGGGGTAGTTAATCTCGGTCCCATCACGGTGACGCCTCACCAGCTCGCGTTCCACTGTGAGTTTTCGCGCGAAGGCAGGCCCATCGAAGCCGGTCTCCTGCTTGAAGATCCGCAAGGTACCTTTGGCACTGTCCATGGCCGTTCCGAACGCTGGGGAACTCTATTTTTTGAAGGCCAGCAGATTGAAATCCGCTCAATCCACCACGATGAAGGCGGCGGAATACCAAGCCCGACAGCGCTGGGTTATGTTCTGGTGGGAGAAAACGGAGAGATTGGCGCTGTAGATCTAAATGGGCTCAACAAGACGATTTTCGTACCAACTGCCGGAGAGCAAAGAGAAGCTGTCCTTGCCGCGGCACTCGCATTGTCCATCTTCTGGGATCCGGCCGAGGTTCAACCGGAAAGTTGATGAATTTGCTGTCCGAGGTCCGCTAACAATCCAATCGCGCACAGGCCACTTGTCGGGTTGACCGGCGCCCAACTTTCCTTTGCTCAGAGCAATGGGCCGGATATGGTAAGGTGTGGATTCTCGGTTTCGCCTTCCAAGTCAACCTAGGCTGCTGATAGCGCTTGCAACCTTGGCTGCGCTTCCCAGCTGCTCAACTTTTGCTGTACAAGCCGGGTCTGCGCAGACGGCGGCGAGTGAAGTATCCGCGCCTTGTGTTCTCTCTGAATCGGATCAGGTTTGGTTGAACGACGCAATCACCGCGTGGGACGGCGCCCTTGTTACTGCCGCGGGCGCTGACTATCCGGAAGAATTGGAGGTGATAATCTTCGATCATGCGTGCCAACTTACAAGCCAAACTGCGATGATCGGAGGTCCTCGCCATTGGGCAGCCGAACCGCATCAAGGCTCAGTTGAGTTACCAACGGGTGACAGCCTGCCTGTTCAGGTGGTCTCCTTTGCAGCTCCCGCGGACACAGGCTCCTTTTTCGTGATGGCAGCGCCAAGCATCTGGGTATCGGAGGGAGTGCAAGGCGGCGATCTCGCCTTGGAGCAATTGACGACGGCAGTTATGCTTCACGAGGCTGCGCACGCGTTGCAATTCTCTACGTATGGCAGTCGGGTCTCGCGTCTCGTATCGTTGCATGACCTTCCGGACGACTTTAGCGACGACAGCATTCAGGAAAGGTTTGAAAGCAACGAAGCGTTCGCCAATTCGATAGTGAGAGAAATTGACCTCTTCCTTGCCGCAGCCGGAGCTTCCGACCGGGAAGAAGCCGTGCAGCTTGTTCGACGAGCACGTTCGCTGGCGAGGACCAGACATCAGCTTTTTTTCGGCGGCGAGCTGCTTTACCTCGCCAAAGCCGAAGACGTGTGGTTAACACTTGAAGGCTCCGGCCAGTGGCTCGGCTACCAATGGCTCATCGATCGAGAGGGAGCCGGCTTGCCAGCAAAAGTGGCTGTTCAAGGCTTTGGCCTCCGCGGCAAATGGTGGTCGCAGCAGCAGGGGTTTGCCTCCTTCGCCGCTCTGGACCGTCTCGCCCCCGGCGCGTGGGAAGAACAGGCTTTCAAGGAAGGTAATAAAACCATTGGTGAGCTGTTGGATGAAGCCATCGCAGACCAGATGGATTGACACGCCGAGCGTTACTGCGTCTCGCATTGATGTCCGCAATCCACCCCCAAACGGACTCAGTTGGGTCCAGTACCTTCGAGTATGATGCTCGCGACATCTCCCGGCTTGTCCCAGATCGAATAGTGGCCGCTGCCTTTGATGCAGTGAAACGTTGCCTGTCTAAATGCGGCACGAGCACGGGGCGCCTGGCGCGGAGGGCACAAGCGGTCCCTGTCGCTCCAGACTATGGTGACGCGGCCAGTTCGGGGTGACGCCGGTCCTGATTGTGCCGGGCCGCTCGCCAAATCATTGATCAAGGGAACGACCGTTGGCGTTTCGGCAAACGACACGAGTTCCTGTTTGACCATAGTATTGTCGAGCGCCCAAGGCCGTGCCGAAAGTTGAACGAGCAGCGCAGTCCGCGAAACCGCCGATTCACTCAACATTCCCAGTTGGCCTTTCAGTGCGCTCAACAACTTTTGCGAAGCAGTCAACGTCCACTTGAAATAGGTCCGCTCCCAACCACGCCAGAAACCGCCAGGATTGAGAGCGACTACATTTCCAACACACCCACGGCGCGCCATCTCGAGCACCAGTCGCCCGCCTAGCGAAAAGCCCGCAACGTCAACACCTGTGAGCCCGTTTTGCTCAATAAATTCTTGCAGGTGGTTGGCTAGGCCAGCGAAGGTCCCGCTGTCGGCACGCGCAGCTGTGCCGCCGTGACCAGGCAAATCGATAGTGAAAGTCTCCCGTTGTCCGGCAAGAAGCGGAATGATTGGCGACCAAGACCTGCCACTTCCCCCCAGCCCATGAACCAGCAGGAGCTTTGGTCCGCTTCCTTCCGTGTCCGCTTTGATTTGGTTGTTTGCCGTCATGTTGATGCATCAGTAACCCATCGTACTAGGGATTGCCATCTACTGCGGCTCAAAATGCGCTTCTCGAGCGAGGAAGGTGCGGGAGTCGAGCCGCTCGTTAAAAGTCTGCTTCGCGCGTCCAATCGCCCGGAAGCTGACGGCCTGGAATCGGCTCCAAAAGAAGGCGCTTAAGCCTCCCGGGCAGAATGGCAGCTTGCTACTCCTTTCTCCACGTGAGCGCCTCACCCAATGATCCCCAAAGCGGACATGTTCAGGACGCCCGCGTGAACTCCTCCAGCTCCTCGAGGCTCGTGCGATCGCTCAGCAGTAGCGCGACAGGCTTTAGCGCTTCAAAATGGGCCATGGTGATGATCGCCATGACCGTCAGCGGAACTGCGAGGATGGCCCCGGGAATGCCCCATACAATCGTCCAGAAACCCAGTGAAACCAGCACGACGAGCGGCGAAATAGCTATTCGACGTCCGAGCACCAGCGGATCGACCAGATTGCCCATCAACTGCTCGATCATCAGCAATCCCGCTGCGATGATTGCGGCCGTCCCTGGATCTTTGGTGGCAAGCGCGTAACCTACCGGGAGAAGGCCAGCGATGATCGAACCCACGGTCGGGATGAAGTTCAGCAGGATCGCTAGGAGGCCCCATAGCAGTAGGTAATCAACCCCGAAGATCCACAGCCAGCCGACGTAGAGAGCCGCTGTTATTAGCCCTAGAAGCAACCGGGTCGTAAAGTATGTGCGGAACTTGCTCCCGACAGAGCGGCCCATCTCGCGCAAGCCCTTGTCGGAGTTCCGCGGTGAAACGGTGACAAACTTTCGGTGCCAGTTTTCGGCCTCGCTCATCATCAGCACCATCAGGAACAGTATCAGCACGATCCCACCGAGTGTGCTGGCGGTTAGGTCCAAGGCGCTCATAGCGACTGAAGTGAAACTCCCGTCGCTTTGCCCCCCGAACTCGGATAGTGAAGGCGACTGGATGCCGAGCGAACCCAGCCACTCATTGAACTGCGGCCGGACATCGCCTACCAGTTGGGACGCCTGCTGCGCCGCGAGGCCGAGCCCGGCAAAGAACACCAACAGCAGGCCGATTACGCTCAGCATCGCGAGAGCGGGACCAAGCCATTTGAAGCTCCGCGGCATACGTCCGCCGATACTAGCGGCCATCGGCCAGACGGCGACCGCAAGCAGCAGCGCCGCGACCACCGGCATGGTGATAGATATTGTCTCCTGCAGAAGCCAGAAAGCCGCCGCAAATGCGAGCACGCCGACAAGTCCGGTGCGCCAGCCATGTATAAGCTTCAAAGAGGTGGAGGAAGGGTCCTGCACTCAGGTTGCAATGCTCCGCAACGCGCCAAGTTCCTGACCGACTTCTTTCCACCTCGTTCTTGTCAGTCCGCCCAGCGGGATGATCACCAAATCCGGACCTTCCGCTGCCAACGCAATAACAGACCTCGCACCATGATCCTTTCGCCGACCGTTTTGCGCCCTCATTCCGGCCATTAGAGGGGGAGTTTCGATCACCCAGAAACAGGCGTTCGAATATATGCAGCGGGACAGACGGCAAGTCTGATGCAAGGCAAATCGCCTATAGGCCCTTCTGCTCTGGCTTGTTGAATTCCGATCTTGCGGGGCGGCGCACCGTTGTCCTGCTTCACGAGAGTCAGAACTCATAACGATTCCAGCGAGATTGCCTCTCCTTCCAAGGGGGGGTAGTGGTGGCCGATGCAGGATTTTGAAAATACATGAGCACCGACGACATGGGGCTGGAAGCTCTGATCGAGAGCAGCCCGGCGATGTTGTGGCGAGGCGACACCGAAGGGCGCTGCGTCTTTCTCAACAGGGCGCAACGGGAGTTTTGGGGGATCGATGTAGCGGATCTGGCAAACTTCCAGTGGTCGACCACTCTCCTCGCGGAAGATCAGGAAGAAGTATTCGGCCCCTTCAGCCACGGAATGGAAACCCAGCAGGCTTTCACATGCGAAGCCAGATACTGGCGGGCCGATGGTGAAATCCGAATACTGAGAACTAAGGCAACCCCGGTGTTCGCGGAGGACGGACGATTTCAAGGGATGGTCGGAGTCAATGAAGACGTCACCGATCTAAGAGAGGTGCAGACTAATCTTGCGGAAATGAACAATAAGCTTTCCGCGAGTCTATCCGAGGCGAAGGCCGCTACCAAGCGGTTTGAACTTGCTTCGCAGATCAGCGGGCTCTCAATGTCGGAGCACGACAAGGATCTCAGATATACCTGGGGCCACAATTTGCCCGGGGAGTTTCTCGGACTAACACCGAAAGAGTTCATTGGCGGGGAAGTAGGGTCCGAGGTCGAAGTAATCCTTGCCTCGGTTATGGCGAGCGGGAAGCCAGCGGAACTGGAGATCAACTTCCTCCTAGATGGAAGGCGGCGTTGGATGGAAATCCAAGCGTGCATTTTGCCGTCGGAGGACGACGATCCGCGCCTTCTCGCATCGGCAATGGATGTCACGGCCCGTAAACTCAACGAAACGAAATTGGAGGTCTTGTCGCGGGAGCTCGGTCATCGAATGAAAAACTTCCATTCACTGACCCAAGCGCTGCTTCAGCAGTCGGCTCGTGCGGCCAACGTCGATCCGACCTTCACTCAGACAATGTCGGATCGGTTAACGGCTTTGTCCCAGGCGCAGGATAAGCTATTCGAAAGCACCAATGATCGCGTAGCGGTAGAAGAAATCGTCAAGACCCATCTTGGACACCTCAATCGAATTTCGGCCTCGGGAGATGATGCAACCGTTCTGGGGAAATCGGTAACCTATCTGTCGCTCGCGCTTCACGAATTGGGCACGAACGCCCTGAAGTATGGTGCGCTTTCTAAAGATGGAGGGCGCGTCAAGTTGACATGGGAAAAGGACGATAAGGGAGCGGTCCGAATTTTCTGGGAAGAGGATTGCGCCTTAAACTACGAAATCAGCGAGAAAGAAGGCTTCGGCACTTCCCTTCTGACGCGGATTTTTGCGGCAGTTACTAATGGGGAAACGACCCGTGAGTTCACATCGAAGGGCCTGCGGTGGTCAGCCACAATACCCACCGCGCCGGTTCTGACTTCGGATTACGAAACCTAAAATCCGTAGCAGAAACGCCTTTCGCGCGCCATATCTCCCTTACTAAAGATGGCATTGAGGACTCTCAACGCGTGCTCTTTGACTTGTCTCCGCCCGGGGCTTCGACCCTCAACCTGAAAATTAAAGTCGGAAATGTGCGGCTATCTGAGGGCCCGCTTTTTCTAATGCGTCAGCAAGCAGACCGCCCCCTAGCGGGCCCAATAGAAGGCGCTTAAGCCTCTCTGGCAGTAGAAGTATTGGTCAGAAGTTCCCGGCCTATTTGTTGGCACCTTGAAGGAGACAAGCTCAAGTTCAGTAATTTTATTTGTTTAAGGAAACTGCCGAAGTAGAGTTGCAGAAGGCCGGAAATATTACTGGCATAAAGAACACAACCACCTGAAGTAAATCGGCTTCACCCACAAATAGGCTTACTTCCGCTTGCCGTCTCGTAGCGGCCAATTTCACCCAGCTTGTGACCTGCCACAGAGTGGACCGACGCTAACCGGACGGAATGCGGTTGGCTAGCGGTTAACCTTCGCGCTCACTCTGTGAAAGAAAGCGTGATGCGGGGAACTTCCAGAGAATATCTCCTGGAAGATACCTCCACACAGCGCAGGCAATCTCGCCTCGACAGCATGCGCCTCTTCCAGCGTCTTCACGTCAATGTGAAGGCGGAGGTTTTTTCGGAACGTGAAACTGATCTCAACAGCACCAGAAAACTCTGCATGGAGCGACTCGATCAATTTAGCCAATTCCCGTGATATCGGCTGCTGTCCATCTTTGGCTTTAATCGTCGCGACGTTTTCCGCGTCTCGATCCGGTATTGATTGCACCAGTAAGTTCCTTCCGAGCTGAGGGCGCGTTCTCACACATCAGGTCGATCTGGAGCAAGAAATTATAGTTATCGGCTGGTGATAGAGTTAGATCTGCGTTCCATCCCGTTCTTGCCGGTTCTACCCAGCGCGGAGCTCACCAAAAGCGGCCCGTGACTGCGGAATTTTACATCGTTCATTTGTGCGAACGACCGAAACAGGGGTGGTATGGCAGGATGGTCGTGTAACCGCGGCCGACGCAATTATCTGATGCGCTGGCTTCCACCCCGCCCTTGGTCATTTGCGCTCGCTCAATGTCTTGAACGGTGACGAACGAGTGGATCTGCAGGGCCAGCAAGCAATCGAAGAGCCTAGGCTCTGGCTTGCTGGTTATGGGGATTGGAGTGGGCTCGGTTCGGCCACCATCATGGGAGGAGGACGAACCGCTCGTGATCTGGTCCCGCAGCTGATTTCAGCGCTTTAGGCCGCGCATGTCCTCGCTCCGGATTGAGAGTTTTCTCGGCTGCCTTTGGTCGATCAGATTGATGACCAAATCGATCGAGATCATTCCTCGACCAGTCCGGCCTTCTCCACGTGAGTATCGACCGGCTGATCCTTGTCTTTGCGCTCAGAATAGCGGTCCACCAACTGCTCCGCATGCGGCCGAAGCAGCACGGTGAACCGGACCAGTTCCTCCATCACGTCGACAATGCGGTCGTAATAGCTGGAGGGTTTCATCCGGCCCGACTCGTCGAACTCCTCGTAGGCCTTCGCAACAGACGACTGGTTCGGGATAGTGAGCATGCGCATCCAGCGGCCCAGCACACGCATTGTGTTAATCGAGTTGAAGCTCTGCGATCCGGCACTGACCTGCATCACCGCGAGCGTGCGCCCCTGCGTCGGCCGCAGGCCCTTAAAAGCCAGTGGCAGGTGATCGATCTGCGCCTTCATGATCCCGGTCATCTGGCCATGGCGTTCGGGGCTGCACCACACCTGTCCTTCCGACCATAAGGAATGCTCGCGCAATTCATGCACCGCCGGATGATCGTCGTCCTTAACCTGATCGGGCAATGGTAAGTCGGAGGGGTCAAAAATGCGCGTCTCGCAGCCAAACAACTGCAGCAGACGAGCGGCTTCCTCTACTGCCAGTCTTGAATAGGACCGTTCCCGAAGCGAGCCATAGAGAAGTAGGATGCGCGGAGGGGGATTCGTGGCTCCGAGCCCGAGCGCGGGGTTGCGATGGACATATTCCGGGCGCAGTGCGGGGAGGACGCCGGGATCGGGCAGGATGCGCAAACGGGCCATAAGCTCACTTGAGTTCCCGAGTGGGGAAATGGCCGCGGGTGCGGTTCGCGAAGGCGACCAGCGATAGCATCACTGGCACTTCGACCAGCACACCGACAACGGTCGCAAGTGCAGCTCCACTGGTCAGACCGAACAGACCAATGGCGACCGCCACTGCAAGCTCGAAGAAATTGGAAGTCCCGATCATCGCGCAGGGGGCGGCGATATCGTGCGGCACCTTCCACGCCTTCGCGGCCCCATAAGCGACCGCGAAAATGCCATAGGACTGTATGATGATTGGAATTGCGATCATTACGATCAGCAGCGGATTGGAAATGATGGTTTCAGCCTGAAATGCAAACAGCAGCACCACCGTGGCCAGCAGGCCGATGATCGACCAAGGCTTTAGCCGGGCGGTAAAGGCATCGACCGCGGTTTCGTCGCCCTTGTGCGAAGTGATGACCTGCCGCCTGGCGATCGCTCCTGCCACCAGCGGGATGACGACATAGAGCACCACCGACAGAAGCAGCGTCTCCCAGGGGACGACGATGTCCGTCACGCCCAGCAGCAGGGCTACGATCGGGGCAAAGGCGACGATCATGATCAGGTCGTTCACTGACACCTGGACCAATGTGTAGGCCGGATCGCCCTTGGTCAGCTGTGACCATACAAACACCATGGCGGTGCAAGGGGCTGCGCCGAGGATGATAAGTCCGGCGATATATTGGTCGGCTTCGCCTTCCGACATCAGCCCAGCATAGAGATAATCAAAAAACAGGACCGCCAGCGCAGCCATGGTGAACGGCTTGATCAGCCAGTTGACGACCAACGTGATGATCAGCCCCTTGGGCTTGCGACCTACATCTTTGATGCTCGAAAAATCGACACCGACCATCATTGGAAAGATCATCGCCCAGATCAAAACTGCGACCACCAGGTTCACCGAGGCATATTCGAGATCGGCCATGACGCCAACAGCGCCCGGTGCGAACATGCCAAGCGCCAGCCCGGCAAGGATGGCTGCCAGCACCCACAATGACAGGAAGCGTTCGAAGGTGCCGAGCGGCGAGGCCGCAAGCGCGGGTTCTGCAATAGTCTGGGTCATTTTGCGTGTCCTGTTGTTCGCTCAGCGCACGCGCTTGCCTGCTGCGTCCACTACCGGCTCACCATCTTCCTTAGCGAAGGCAGCTTGTTGATCAGCCGGAATGAGATCGAGCACCTCTTCCGACGGGCGGCACAACTTCACGCCGAGCGGCGAAACCACCAGCGGCCGATTGGTGAGAATGGGATGCTCCATCATCGCGTCGATCAAATGGTCGTCGGAGAGATCAGGATTGCTGAGACCCAATTCTGCAAAGGGTGTGCCCTTTTCGCGCAGCAGCTCCCGCGGCGAAATTCCAGCCCGCGCAATCATGCTTTCCAGCATGGCGCGCGAAGGCGGCGTCTTCAGATATTCGATGACATGCGGCTCGATCCCCGCGTAGCGGATCATGGCGAGCGCATTACGAGACGTCCCGCATTCCGGGTTGTGATAGATCACGATGTCGGGGGTCATTCAGCTTCTTTCGCTTTGGAACTGGCGCCTTCTTCCCGCCCGATCGCTGCCAGTTTTCCGCGCATGGCCATATCGTCGATGCTGGCGTGGGGGAGCATCAGGAACAGTTCGACCCGGCGCTTGAGGTAGCCAAGTGCATCCACGAATGCCTTTCGCTGTCCTTCACCTTCGACTGCAGCAGGATCTTCGACACCCCAATGAGCAGTGACGGGCTTTCCTGGCCAGACCGGGCAGCTTTCGCCTGCAGCGTTGTCACATACCGTGAAGATAAAATCGAACTCCGGGGCATTCGGCCCGGTAAATTCATTCCAGTTCTTCGAGCGCGCATCATCGGTAGGATAGCCGAAGCTTTTAAGGGCTTCGATCGTCATCGGGTGCACGTCGCCCTTTGGCTGACTTCCGGCGCTATAAGCGCCAAAACGTCCTTCTCCGATCCGGTTGAGAACAGCTTCGCCGAGAATCGAGCGAGCGGAGTTCCCGGTGCACAGAAACAGGACGTTGTAGACCGCAGTCATGCAGCAAACTTTCCGCAGCAGGTGTCGTTCTCTGCAACGGCTGACAGGTCGACGCTATCACCATAGACTGTCGAGTCTCCGGTCGTGTGGAATGCCTCCCACAACACGCCGTCCGGATCGGACACCCAGCTCTTCTCTGATTTGGCATAACAGCAGGTCGTGCAGCCTTCTTCGACCAAGGGGCGGTCGGCAGCCATGAGCCTGCGATAGACTTCAGCCAGCTCGGCCTCGTCGTCCACCTGAATGCCCAGATGCTCCACGCCCTTGTGCGTGTTGGCTGCGGAGATCGCGAAGTTCACGCGCGGATCCTCGAGCATCCACTTGGCATATTCGGGCTTGATCACGTTTGGCTTTGCGCCGAACAAGATTGAATAGAAGCCGATCGACTGGTCGAGATCGATAACGCCGACGTGCACATGCAAGCGTTTCATGAAAACTTCCTTTCCGATTAAACTGGTTTGGATGCCTTGGCTTCTGAAGAGGTGCAGTCCTCGCCGCCGCAGCAATTCTCCATCAGGAAGCCGACCAAGGCATTCATCGCCTCATAGTCGGCAGTATAGATCAGCGACCGTCCTTGCCGGCGTTGCTGGATGAGCTCCGCACGCGTGAGATGGGTGAGGTGAAACGAAAGCGATGAGTTCGGGATTTTAAGTGCTTCGGCGATTGCGCCTGCAGGCAGGCCATCTTCGCCTGCCTGGACGAGCAATCGGAACACGGCGAGGCGATGTTCTTGCGCAAGGGCTCCAAGAGCCTCGATGGCTTGGGGTGACTTCATTTCCATGAAAATCGAAATATCGCAGGGCCCGCTGGACGTCAACCATTATTTCGATGTTGGTCGAAATATCTCACCGGGGCGTCGAGGCTCTTCTGCTCTCTGTTCCCAGTGAAGCGCTTGTGCGACTTCGGAAAATAGAACACAGTGCCCGAATTCCCCAGCGCGAGGTCATTAAAGGCTAAGATTGAACTGCCGGAGAGCGTAACGTCCGCTTTCAGTACTTTAACCGCTGCCTTCGTAATAGCTCAAAGTCGAAAATTTAGTGGGCTTACTTGACACAACGTGCCGCGCCGGGGCCAAAGTCGCGCTCTCGTAGAACGACATCTGCAGCATTTCCCACATAAACGCGAGTAGATAGCCGTGGACCGCCAGCCAGACTTCCGGCTTGTCAAACTTAGCTCTCCTCAAGCGTACTTCTCCCTTAAATCGTTGTCAGAGGATAATCGCACACCTCGCAGGCGCAACGCATTGGCAATCACCGAAACCGCCCCCCGGCAATGCCAGGTCACCAGCCTCCTAGCTTACTCCAACATTCCTGAGAAAAACCTACAAGCACATCACCCTACCGCGTTCCTTGAAGTCGTGAGTGTAGCGAACGAAAAAGGTGGTTTCAGCCTCACACGATGGAGCCTCCCTGGGCTCCGGTATATGATTCTCGGTACGGTTCTCGTCTCATCTTTGGCCGCCTTCGGGGACGACCAATTCCCTGTCGAATGACTGTTATGGGGGCGCGAAGCTGTCGCCCGGCAGGAATATAATGGGCACCTAATGGCGACTTTGGGGCCGTGTGTGGACGGCCATCCGTTGGCAAGGGTTTCTGGCGCTGAGCTTTCCGCTAGTCGAGGCGGCCATGTGTCCGGCCTTTCAATGCGACTTTGTCGTTCGCCGCTGGCCACGATGCCTTTCGCGCGCACCGGGTCCCGACCTATAGCACGCGCTCGAAGCGCCACGGCCCCAATGGGTTTCCCGATCCGGCGGTTTCAACCTGCTTTGCGCATCAACTCCTCATTGCCCTTCCCAACATCGTCGGCGCGGCGGCTCCGCGCCTGAACTCTACGCCGCCATTTCCTGCGGTTCGCGATAGCGCTCTCCCCAAGTCATGAGCGCCCAGACTATTCGAGCGTTCTTGTTCGCAAGCGCTACTGCAGCGACCTTCGCCGCTCGGCGCGCCAGCAGCTGAACGAGCCACGGCCGGTTGGTACCGTGCCGTTCGGTATAGCGGATCACAACCATCGCCCCGACCACCAGCATCTGAAAGCTTGTCAAAGAAAGGCAGCATCCGCGCACGCTTCAACTGACGGCGCAGAACAACTTCGCCTCTGCTATTTATCCCATGAACCTGAAAAACCGACTTGGCGATATCCAGACCAATCGTAACGACTTCTTCGATTACAGTTCTCCTTCCAGCTCATCCCGCGGCATATATACCGCAGGTGGTTGGAGAGCCGCCTTTGGTGATGGTAAACTGGTTTCAGGCGTTCC
>CAYPGL010000009.1:13741-17831 GCA_964410035.1 uncultured Qipengyuania sp.
GTTGGAGAGCCGCCCACAGCACCATAAGCGGAATGTCTGCTTCTGTTACGAATAATATGTAAGCCGCCGTCCATTCTCGCGAAAACGAAAGCGTATCTGTTTTGGTTACAATGTGGTTGAAAGTGCGAGGGATTCACTCGAAGCTCAGTCCCGAAGGGTGCTGAAACCGGATCGGCAATCCAACGTTAGCTCCGCCCGGGCCCGGGCACGTTTCCTCCGCAGCACATCAGCTGTTTCGAAGCCGCCGTTTTTCACCTTGTAGGCTGATAGGAGTGTTCAGGAGATTTGGGCGATCCCTAGCCGAGCCAAACCTGGAAGCCTGCGGCGGAGAGCCAAAGCCCTAGGATCAAAACAGATTCCCAGCCGATCCCAGCTGGACCTTGCCGTTCGCGTCTTAGAAGGCCCATTAGCAGTATTGCGGTCATCAGAACGACTATCGCCATCCAGAACAGCGATCGCTCCGTAATTACATGATAGATACTACCGCCCCGAAAGGCGACATCGCTTGCTGCGATGAAAAGAGCATCGAACATGTTGCCGCCAATGATCCCGCCGATCGCGAGTTGAAGCGCGCGGTTGCGCACTGCAGCAATAGTTGTAACCAACTCGGGAAGCGACGTGGCCACGGCGGTGAGAAGGGCGCCCACCACACCTTGAGAGAGATTGAAACGAGATGAAAGCTCTATACCCGCTTGTCCAACAAACCACCCACAAAGCCCGACTAAGGCCACGAGTCCCAGAAAAGCGGAAGCAAGATTTGTTGTCGAATGAGGGTTGATTTCATCTTTCTCGTTTTCATTGCGTGTCGCGTCGGTCTCGCGTGGAAGCCACATTGGCTGTTTTTTGATCGAATGCGCGTTGTGCAGGCCGACTAAGTAGATGAGAACCAGAGCGGGGCTGAGGGGATTCACACCCCAGAAAACAACTTGCGGAACAGTTGTGGCGAGCATCGGCAGGGTCACCAGGATAACAAGTGTGATCGCTTGACCGAGATTGACCGCACTCGCGGCGGCATGTTCAAGATTTACCCTACGATAGGCCATGTCGGCGATGGCAAGAAACATGGTCTGAGCGGCTATGCCCCCGTAGGCGTTTGCCACACTGAGCTCGGCAGCGCCGCTTGCTGCAGTGCTTACCGATGCGACTATCCCGGATATACTGGTCCCTGCTCCTAGTAGCACCGAACCAATCAGCGCCTCTCCCAACCCGGTGCGGTCAGCCAAAGTCTCGGCGATGCCAGCCATGCGGCTTCCCAATAGGCCGATGACCAACGCAGCTGCAGCAAAGGCAGCTATCAGGGTCGGTGTCGCAATCAGACTAATGTCCGGCAAGCTAAATCGCCTCAATCATAGGCAGCGTGCAATCTGTAAATTGTGGGCATTCCCGCGCCGCTAAGCCTCCGACTAGGCAAGTATCAAGGAAGAGTTAGTTAACCGTCTGCTTAGAGGCTTCCCTAACTCGCCCTCTTATGAGCGAAGTCGGAAGCATTGCGGAAGATCAGCTCCGCCAAGGGCCGCTGTAATATCGTCAGCTTTCGACATTCTCTCGAAAAGCGGACATTCCGCAGCGCAGGTTCCAAGCCGCGTGCTGGCTTCTGGGAACCATCGGTGTAAGCAAGGTACAGGGGTTTACTCCGTATCTGCGTCGGCAGGATCTATTTCTACTTCCGGCACTTCAACTGTTCTTTCCTCGGTAGTCACCTCGACGTCCGCAGTGTCGACGTCGTATTCAGGCATATTGCCTTCTTCGGCCTTTATCTCGACTTCGGGAAGCTCTCCTTCCTCGGTTTGTTCGACATCACATCCCGATAGCGTAACGACCGCGCATCCGATGGCGGCGGCAAGAGTCAGTTTCTTCATGACTATTTCCTTCTTCCAGTCTCATTGAGGATTGACGCGTCAATCGTTGTGTTGTCCCCTTCGATTGTCGAATCTAGGCCGCAAAAGAAGAGGCCGCCAAAACGGCGGCCCCTATTCTAAACCTGGCGCTCAGACGTCGTCACCGAGTTCACCCTTCACTTCGCCTTTGACGTTCTGGGCCTTGCCCTTTCCCTCTTGGGCACGGCCTTCGGCGCGAGTTTCTGGATCCCCAGAATGCTGCTTTGCTTTGCCCGCAGCCTCGTTGGCCTTACCTTTCGCTTTGTCCTTAAGTTCTCCCATTGTGCTTCTCCTAAATTACACGCAACCCCGGTGGTCGCCGCAGTGATAGAATGGCCAGTCGATGTAATATGTTCCGAACGCGCCGGTTTATCAGCTCAAGCCATCCTCGATCATCAAGAGATCCAAACGATGCGCATTCTGCTTGACGTATGGGTCCATAAATTAAGATTTCGGGTCTGCGATGGATGATTACCCCTAGGCCAAACAACTCGATCGGCTGAAAGAAGATCGATCTTATCAAGGAGGTTACAAATTCCGTGGTTCTCCGGATTCATTGATGGCTGCCAAGCGCGCGAGCCATGGCTGAGTCCGCCCGACCAAATGGGATGCGGAGGAATTGGCGGCAGCTGTCTCGACCGGAATTCCAGTGAAATTCGTCTAAGGTAGTCGTAAGATAGTGACACGTGATGCTGGCCGGCCCCTAGAAACAGAAGGAACAAGTCAGATTTCTGTCTGGAACAGAGCCATCTCTCGCAAGACCTCGCGGCGGTGAAGGCCGCCCGCAAGCGCGCCGGTCGTGACACCCACAGTGCTGATGAAGACCGCGATCCGCAACAGGTCCGCAAAGTCCACCGATTGATTTTCCAGAGTGGGCCAGGTGGCAATCAGATCTGGGGGGAACACCCACAGTTCGATCACGAGCGCAAGAATCGCCACCATTACGAACAGACCGACAACGGCCAACAACATGCTAAGAAAGATTACGATGTTGGCGACTGCCAGATGTTCGGGGAGGACGCGGCTTTCCTTCCGTGGGAGGAATAGTCTCTGCGCGAAGCATAGATAGAGCGTGGCAGCGACGATACTGATCGCGGCGTAAGCACTGGCAATAATATTTGTCATGCCGAGACCGGCGTCCCAGAACTCAGCGCTGAACACGAGAATGAAGGTCGGTGCTACTGCAGCTGCAGCGAGGGCCGGCATTCTCAGTGGCAGGAGGGGGGCGCGGTTTCGGAGCAAAGCGTACAGAACGAGTCGTGGATGGCGGAGCGCGGACCTCAAATGGAGCCATAAGTCGTCGATTGGCCCCCTCACCAAATGCTCGCGCTCCTTAAATGCGGAAGTGAGCGCCTCAAGACCCGCGCTGTCTTGAAACTCGGGAGCAGCGGTTCGGCCCGCCTCCAACTGAAATGGTGCCATCGCTCCGCCGTTTGTGGGCTGAACCTTGGCGCCGAGCGTCCGTCCAACCAGATGTAGCAGGAGAGCAGCCGCGTTGCGCCGAACAGATGACGCTTTTTCTAGGTGGCGCTGCCCTCGGTCAGCTTCACGCAACCGATACGTGGAAAGCAGCACGGTTCTTGTCAGCGGTGAGGCAAGCCCGAAGACCGTTCGCTCTCGTCGAGAGATGAGAGCGACATCGGTCAGTATCACAACTAGATCGAATGACCCCTCGACCAGTTGCAGGCTAGCTTCGCCGAGAAAATCCCCGGCATGGCGCCGCTCGTCCGAACCGAGGTGCAAGGGCTCTATGTAATGGAACTTCCAACCGCGCCCGCTCGAGCGCTCAAGTTCACTCGAAGCTTCGTCCACCAGCTGCCGAGCGACATCCAGAACCGCATTGCGATCCGCGCTCTGCGAATGCGCTACCATCATTCCAACTTGGACTGGCGACTGCGTCATTGACTAACTTCCTCTCCCAATAGCATGTTCGACTAAGTCAACTGCATGACCGCTCGGGTCGTTCCGGCTCCCTGCATGACCCGCTGAAATCCGATCGGGTGGGGTGGACAGTTCCCGCGTGATCCTCTTCCAGCACCGCGATTGATTGAGGTGGTCTCGAAGGATTGGTCAGTTGTGTCTCGAAAGGGGACGACGACTGGCTACCGGTTTGCGGTCATAATCAATTGATCGTCAAATTCGGAACCCCTTTACTTCCCGTTTGGTTATTGGACGCAAGGGGGATTTAAATATGAAGAAGCCCGGTATAGCCC
>CAYPGL010000010.1:0-15559 GCA_964410035.1 uncultured Qipengyuania sp.
ACAATCTTTACAAGACCGCGATGGTCCTGTTCGTTGTCTACCAGATCTATAATTCTGAAGAGGCGGAAGGCATTTTCTCCGCCGTTGCATCGGGGCTGTTCATCATCCCCTTCTTCATCCTTTCCGCTCTCGCCGGACAGCTTGCCGACATGCGCGACAAGGCGGCAATCATCCGGAAGGTGAAGGCCTTCGAGATTGTTCTGATGATCATCGGGGCAAGCGGTCTGATGCTGGCATGGAAGGGCTACGAAATGCCAGTGAGTGTATTCGGCGTTGAGACCAGCTTTCCCGTCCTACTGATGCTGCTGGCGCTGTTTCTGACAGGTGTGCAGTCGACTTTCCTCGGTCCTATCAAATACGCGATCCTTCCGCAGCACCTCCGGAAGGAAGAGGTTTTGGCAGGAACCGGACTGGTGGAGGCTGGGACTTATATCGCCATTCTGGCAGGGACGATCCTCGCAGGCTGGATCTCGGTCCAAATTGCAGCCGCTGGCATCATTTTCACGTCCATCGTCGGCTACATGGTGAGCCGGCAGGTCCCCCCTGCCCCTCCGCAAGGCAAGGTCGAGAAACTCGACTGGCATATCCTGCGCGCGTCTGTGCGACTCGTGCGGGATACGATGCACAATCGAGAGGTCTATTACGCCATACTCGCCATCAGCTTCTTTTGGACGATCGGCGCGGTGCTCTTCATTCAGTTCCCCCCGCTTGCCAAGAATGTGATCATGGCAAGCAAGGAAGTTGCGAGTATATTCCTAGTCATTTTCTCGATCGGCGTTGCCATCGGATCGGTCGCGGTGGGGGCCTTGCTGAAAGGCAAGGTCTCGGCCCGCTACGCGCCCCAATCGGTGATCGCGATGGGCGTTTTCGTTGTCGCCTTTTATATCGTCTGCAAGATCTGGGAGGCGGACAAGCCGACGCAGTTGCTTGACGTTGCAGGATTCCTGGGATGGCCGATGGCAAGCATCATCCTGCTTTGCCTGCTGGGAATAGCAATTTCGGGCGGCATGTTCGTCGTTCCGCTTTACGCGTTTCTCACCACCCGCGTTGCGCCCGACAGGGCATCTCGTACGATTGCGGCGAACAATATCGTGAACTCGGGGGCGATGGTGGTGGGCTCGCTGCTTGCCATGGGAATGAGCGCAGCGGGTGTCCCGATCGTCGAACAGGTGCTGATAAGTGCCGGCATGTGTCTGGTGTCGGCCTGGCTTGGCCGCCGCTTGCTGGAAGCGGAACGCTCCGCCTCAACATTGGATGGACTCAAATTATGAAAGCCAGAACGGCTGCCACTGTCGCAAAGTAGGTGGTTGCTATGCCGCGCACATCTTGTGCAGTGAGCTTCCAGTCTACCGGCTGCCCTTGCGGCGCGTCGGCAAACAGTGTGCGACGGTGGGGAATGCTGGCTCGCATCCAATGGCGGGCAGCTTCGTTCGACAGGACAAGTGCGCGTCTCATGATACTGGCTTAACGATTTTTTAACTATTGGTTTCCCGGAAGATCTGCTCTGTTTCATTTCGGGACAGGTTCGCAGGTTAGGTGGATATAGGGAGGAGCCCGTTTCCGGCGATTGCGCGAAGAAGCGGGCGAGGCTAACCGCCGTGTCATGATCACACGCCCAACTCCCGCAGCAGCCAAGCTTCTCGTCGACTGCTTGGTAGAACAAGGTTGCGAACGGATTTTCACCGTTCCCGGTGAGAGCTTCCTTCAGGTGCTCGACGCGCTGGGACAGCAGGACACAATTGATGTCGTTACCTGTCGCCAGGAAGGCGGTGTCGCGATGATGGCCTGTGCGGACGGATCGATGACACAGCGTCCTGGGGTTGCATTCGTCACGCGCGGTCCGGGCGCGACAAATGCCAGCATCGGCGTTCATGTGGCGATGCAGGACTCGCAGCCGATGATTCTTTTCGTGGGTGACGTCGACAGCGAGATGCGCGACCGGGAAGGCTTTCAGGAAGTAGATTTCGCCGCGTTCTTTGGCCCGATAGCCAAATGGGCAGTCCGGGTCGATTCGGCGGATCGCATACCAGAATATGTCGCACGCGCTTACGCAACGGCCATTTCAGGACGCCCAGGACCGGTCGTGTTGGCATTGCCCGAAGACATGCTGAGCCGCGAGACCTCCGCGAGGCCGCGGCCACGGGCCGAACGACCAGCGCAGGCTCCCTGTCCTGACGCAATGCAGGCAATGATGGCGCTAATCGCAGATGCCGCCTCCCCGATTGCGATAGTCGGCGGTGCAGGCTGGAACGCAAAGGCAAGGGAGCATTTCCAACTCTTCGCCGAACGTCTCGGAATTCCGGTTGCGACGGCCTTTCGACGGCAGGACGCAATCTCTCCATCAAGCGCTGTCTATGCGGGAAATCTTGGCTATGGCCCGAACCCCAGACTGGTCGAGCGCGTAAAGGCCGCAGATCTTATCTTGGCTGTCGGAGCGCGGCTTGGTGAAGCGACCACCGATGGTTACACCGTTCCATCGCTGATCGCGGCGGATCGCAAGTTGATCCACGTCCACCCCGATCCAAACGAACTCAACAGCGTCTATCCGGCGGATCTCGCGATTTGTGCCACGATGGACGAATTTGCGGAAAGTGCCGCGCTGTGGGACGATGGTGATGCCATCGATTTCGACGCGGGTGCAGCTGCACACGCAGAATGGAATGCATGGGCCACGGCCCATCCGACTGAATACGCGTTGGACATGGCCCAGTGTGTGCAGTTCATGCGGGACGCGCTGCCCAAGGACGCTATTATTTGCAATGGCGCCGGCAATTTCGCCGGGTGGTGGCATCGGTATTGGCGCTACGAGGGCTTTCCATCCCAGCTTGCGCCAACTTGCGGGGCCATGGGCTACGGTGTGCCGGCCGCCGTTGCAGCATCAATGCGCTATCCCGAAAGAACAGTTGTCGCAGTTGCGGGCGATGGCGACTTCCTGATGAATGGCCAAGAACTCGCGACCGCCATGCAGCATAGCGCGAACCTCATCGTCATCGTTGTCGACAACTCTGCTTACGGCACTATTCGCATGCACCAGGAACGCGAATTCCCGGGCGAAGAGCGCGTCAGCGGAACTAGGCTGGCTAATCCGGACTTCGCTGCTCTCGCTTCGGCCTTTGGCGGATGGGCAGTGAACGCATCGACGACCCAGGAGTTCAAAGATGCTCTGGTATCTGCTGAAGGGCGAACGGGACTGCGGCTGATTCACTGCTTGATCGACATCGAACAACTGGCTGCCAGCGGTGCTACCGTAAGCGGACTACGCGGGCGTTAAGAACGCTAAAGGGCCGCCTCCCGAAAAAACAGGAGGCAGCCCTAACTTAGCATCTCAGTTTGCGAGGGGTCAGACGTCGTTGCCGAGTTTGCCTTCGACTTCACCGACAAACTGTTGGCCTTCGCCTTTGCGTTCCTGCTTCTTGCCGTCTCGCTGCATGCGCTCGTTATCGGTCGTTTCCCCCACCGCCTGCTTGGCGTTGCCGCTGGCTTCGTTGGCATTGCCTTTAATCTTCTCGGTCAGTTCACCCATCGGGCTTCTCCTTCATCTCGCATCGTCAGAAAGTGACTAGGTTACAAATAGATAACCGAGGGGGCGCGGGTCTCGTTCCCAATTAAAGCCTCGCTTACGGCAAAGCGACTGCTCGGCGGGACGAAGATCAGATGCCAGCCATTCCGCAGATTATCGACCACTCGTCAGGCTCGATTTCCGCCACCGAAAGACGGGACAGCTTCACCAGCTCGCATCCGGCCAGTTTGGGTTCCGCCTTGATCTGCTTGAGCGTAACGGGCGAAGGAAGCTTCGTCTTCGGCACGACCTTGACCGCGGCCCACTTGCCTTCCGGATCGCTGGGATCGGTAATCCCAGCTACGCTGACCTCGCATATGCCAACGATTTCCAGTCCTTCCCGGGAATGGTAAAAGAACGCCTGATCTCCCACCTCCATCGCGGCAAGATTGTTCTTCGCACGGTGATTGCGAACCCCGTCCCATGTTCCTTCTTTTTCGGCGACGAGATCGTCCCAGCTGTATTTGAAAGGTTCGGATTTCAGCAGCCAGAAACGGGCCATTTTCTCGGTACTCCTGTCAGTCTCGGGTAGGGGGACCGCGTAGCGAGCATGAAGCGTGCTGACCAGAGCGCGGTCTCGAGTGGCCAGAGCAGTTAACCGCTTTTTAGTCTCGCGATCCTATGCAGGGCGGGTCGAACAAATTCGGGGGTTCCTTTGTCTCGAATGCCAGAGCTTGATGAATCCTTGGCTCCTCCGGTCGCAGGCGGCGATACAGCTGGAATGCGTCACGATCGGGTAACGCTTGGCATCGCCTTTGCAGCAATCGTGCTTTTCGTCATCGCGGCGGTTTCAGTGCTGCCAACGGCAATCCGTTCGCTGCAGGGTCAAGCAGGGGCTCCGGACCTTGTTCTCACCAATGCCCTGTTGCTGAACATCGCACTCATCTTGCTGGGATGGAGCCGGTACAAGGCTCTGACGGGCAAGCTGGAAATTCACCGCAGATCGGAACGGGAAGCGCGACGGCTCGCGGATTACGATGATCTTACAGGCTGCCTTAATCGGCGCAGCTTTGCAGCACGACTGGAAGAAATTCTTCGGAAAGAAGCTGACAAGCGGGGCGGCGCTCTCGCCGCAGTTGCGATCGATCTGGACAACTTCAAACAGGTAAATGACCTGAATGGACATGCCGCCGGGGACCTCGTCCTGCGGACTGCGTGCGATCGGATACGCCAAGTGCTACCCGAAGATGCGACGCTGGCCCGCCTGGGCGGCGACGAATTCGTTTGTGCCGTCCCTTATAGCCTTCGTTCACCCGAGCGGATCGAATTGCTGGCAACGCGAATGATCGAACAGGTCTCGAAACCCGTCATCCATGATGGCATGTCGATTGATGTAACCATTTCCATCGGTGTGGCCAGCTCCGACCACCTCCTTGACGAGAGTCGGGAAACACCTGCGCAATGCCTGATGCATAAGGCGGATATAGCCATGTATCACGCCAAGAAGCAGGGCAAAAATCGTTTCTACTGGTTCGAGCCACCAATGGAAAATGAGTTACGCTTTCGTAGCGAACTGGAAGCCGGGATTCGCCGCGGCATCGAGAACGAAGAGTTCGTACCCTATTATGAACAGCAGATCGATCTCGACAGCGGTGAATTGGTCGGCTTTGAAATGCTGGCTCGCTGGGAGTCACCCGAGATGGGTCTCATTGGTCCCGAGATTTTCATCCCGATCGCTGAGGAAATCGGTGTGATTGCGGAACTCTCGGAAAAGCTGATCGCCAAGGCTTTTGCCGATGCGCTTCGTTGGGACCCCCGGATCACACTTTCAGTCAACATCTCGCCGGTTCAGATGCGTGATCCTTGGTTTGCGCAGAAAATGCTCAAGATGCTGGTCGAGCACCGGTTCCCCGCCCATCGGCTTGATATCGAGATCACCGAGACCTGTCTGCACGAAAACATCGGCATGGTCCGATCAATGATTACCTCGCTGCGCAATCAGGGGGTCAGAGTAAGTCTCGATGACTTTGGGACAGGATATTCGAGTCTCTCCCAGCTTCGCAGCCTTCCGTTCGACCAGCTGAAGATCGATCGTAGCTTCATCAGCGAGCTGAAGAATGGCGATCAGAGCGACAAGCTGGTCGATGCGATCGTTTCGATGAGCGACGGCCTCAAGCTTCCGATCACGGCGGAAGGGATCGAGGACGAGAACGTGGTGATAGCGCTCAAGCGCTGGGGCCAGATGAAGGGTCAAGGTTATCACTATGGCCGCCCCGAGCCCGCCGAGAAAGTTCTCGAGCGCTTGGCGGCATGTGGAAGACTGTCGCAGAATCCCGAGGCCGGAATGTTGGACATTACCTTAGCTGCCTCAAAGGAAAGCCTGAACAAGACGGCCGACAGCGGCCAGCGCGCCGTCTAACACTGGACGCTGTGCGCCGCACACCCTAGATGCGCGGTCCTGATGCGCGTCCCCTTCATCAAGATGCACGGACTAGGCAACGACTTCGTCGTATTGGATGCGCGTGGGGATGCTCTACCTGCGCTCGACAGACAATGCGCTTCCGCAATTGCCGACCGGCATATCGGAATTGGTTGCGATCAGCTTATCCTCCTCGAGCCGAGTGAAACCGCGGATTTCCGCATGCGTATTTTCAACGCTGATGGCGGCGAAGTGGGCGCCTGCGGCAATGCAACGCGCGCAGTTGCTTTGCTGCATGGCGAAGAGGCCCGGATCGAAACGATCGGTGGAATGCTCGTGGCTTCGCCAGCCAATGGTGGCGCAAGCGTGGATATGGGAAAGCCGCACTTCGAATGGGAAGCGATCCCGCTAGGCTATGCGATGGACACTCTCTCCATGCCAGTTGGCTGGGAAATGCTCGATAATCCCGGCGCGGTGAATGTTGGCAATCCTCATGTGATCTTCTTTGTCGAGGATGCCGATACCATTCCACTCAGCCGCCTGGGCTCCGAAATCGAGAACGACCCCATTTTTCCCGACCGCGTGAACGTGAATGTCTCCACTGTGGAGAGCCGCAGTCGTATCCGGCTGCGCGTGTGGGAACGTGGTGCGGGCCTGACCCGCGCCTGTGGCACAGGCGCATGCGCAACTGCTGTCCACGCCATACGCCGCAAGCTCGTCGACAGCCCGGTCACGGTGGCCCTACCCGGCGGCGAGTTGGTGATCGAATGGCAGGAGGGCGCTTCGATCCGGATGACCGGCCCTGCCGCCGAAAGCTTTCGCGGAAGCTTTGAGTGGGATGATTACACGTGAACGCTCCGCAGGTCGTCTCGCTGGGCTGCCGCCTGAATATCTCCGAGAGCGAGCGCATTCGCGCCATGCTGGTAGGCGAGGACAATCTCGTCGTAATCAACAGCTGCGCGGTCACCAGCGAAGCGGTTCGCCAGACACGTCAAGCGATCCGCAAGGCACGCAAGGCCAATCCTGACGTTCGCCTGTTGGTGACCGGCTGCGCCGCCGAGATCGAGCGCGACCAGCTTGCGGCCATGCCCGAAGTCGACGGACTTATTGCCAACGAGACCAAGCTCGATCCGCGTAGTTGGAACGTGGCACCCTCTGCACCGCCCGTCCCCGCTCTGCACACCCGCGCTTTCGTCGCCGTGCAGAACGGCTGTGACCATGCCTGCACTTTCTGCGTCATTCCCCAGGGGCGTGGAGAAAGTCGTTCCCTATCGGTCGCCGACGTGCTGCAGGAGGTTGAATTTCACCTCGACGCTGGCGCCGCGGAGGTAGTGCTGACCGGTGTCGATGTGACCTCTTGGGGTCAGGATTTGCCGGGAAAGCCCAGGCTAGGTTCGCTGGTGCACGCGGTACTTGATGCCTTTCCCACCCTCACCCGCATCCGTATGTCGTCGATCGACGGGATCGAGGTGGATGAGCAATTGTTCGAACTGTTCTCGGCAGAGCCCCGCGTAATGCCGCATATCCACTTGTCGTTGCAGCACGGGCATGACCTGATCCTCAAGAGGATGAAGCGCCGTCATGGGCGGGCCGATGCAGTGGCACTCGTGCGCCGGCTCAAGGTCCGCCGACCTGAGATTGCGGTGGGAGCCGACCTGATCGCCGGCTTTCCGACCGAAAACGCGCGGCACCACGAAGCAAATCTCTCGATCGTCCGCGAACTCGACATCGTCCACGGCCATATCTTTCCCTATTCACCGCGACCGGGAACCCCGGCTGCAAAGATGCCCCAGGTCGAGCGCCCGGAGATCAAGCGCCGGGCTGCAGAATTGCGGGCAGAGGTCGGCGAAACGCGCAGACACTGGCTGGCGACGCTCGTCGATAAACCCCTCTCGGTCCTCGCCGAAAGCGACGGAACCGGCTACTCGCCCCAATTCGCCCGCGTGAAGCTGCCCGAGGGGATTGCGCGGGGCACCCTTGTAACCGTAACGCCGAAGACACTCGAGGACTCACTCCTGTCATGAACAATCCCAGCTGGACCGAACGCCTGTTCGGCGGCTTCAAGAAGACTAGCGAGCGGTTGACCGAAAACCTCGCCGAGGTGGTCGGCAAGGCAAAGCTCGATGACGCGACGCTCGACGATGTCGAAGATGCGCTAATCATGTCCGACCTCGGACCCAGTGCCGCATCGCGCATTCGCGCCCGGCTGAAGGAAAAGCGCTTCGGCCTCGAAATTAGCGCGCAGGAATTGAAAGAGGCGGTGGCAGAGGAAATCGCCGCCATCCTCCGCCCGGTAGCCAAGCCGCTCGAAATCACCGCCTTTCCCCGCCCGCAGGTGCTGCTCGTGATCGGCGTCAACGGCAGCGGCAAGACAACCACCATCGCCAAGCTCGCGCACCTGTTTATTGAAGACGACTACAACGTAATGCTCGCCGCAGGCGATACCTTCCGCGCAGCCGCCATTGGCCAACTCCAGACCTGGGCGGACCGTGTGGGCGTTCCGCTCGTACGCGGAGCAGAGGGTGGTGATCCGGCCAGCATCGTATTCGACGCGGTCAAGAAGGGAACGGAGGAAGGCACCGACGTGCTGATCGTCGACACTGCCGGTCGCTTGCAGAACAAGCGCGAATTGATGGACGAGTTGGCCAAGATCAGGAAGGTTTTGGGCCGGCTCAATCCCGAAGCGCCGCATGACGTAGTGCTGGTACTCGATGCGACGAACGGTCAGAACGCGCTGTCTCAGATTGATGTTTTCAAGGAGGTTGCAGGCGTGACAGGCTTGATCATGACCAAGCTCGACGGCACCGCCCGCGGCGGCGTGCTTGTGCAAGCAGCCGAGCAGTACGGCCTGCCGATCCACGCCATCGGTGTGGGCGAAAAGATCGACGATTTGCGGCCATTCGATCCAGACCTGGTGGCGCGCGTGATTGCGGGGGTGGCGTAATGAGCGAGACAACACCCAAGAAACCCACCGGCTGGCTACACACGCTAGTCGACTATGGCCCGTTGCTGGTCTTCCTCGGCGTCTACAAGTTCTACCAGCCGCCCGAGACATCGACTTTCGGCGAAATCGCAGCAGTTATCTACGGCACGATCGCGTTCATGGTCACTGCCATGGCGGCGCTGATTTTCAGCAAGTGGAAATTCGGCAAAGCCAGTCCGATGCTGATCCTGTCCACGACACTGATTGTGGGCTTCGGTGCGCTAACGATCTGGCTGCGGGACGAACGCTTCATCCAGTTCAAGCCAACCGCGATCTACCTGCTATTCGGCGTAGTCCTAGTGGTGGGGTGGCTGCGTAATCGTGCATGGTTGCAAGTGCTGCTTGAGGCCGCATTCGAGGGCGTGACGCACCAAGGGTGGCTCAAGCTTTCGCGCAACTGGGGTTTTTTCTTCTTCGCCCTCGCCGCACTCAACGAAATTCTGGTGCGCACGATGAACTTCGAAAGCTGGCTCTGGGCTAAGCTGTGGGTGTTCCTGCCGCTGACTTTCCTCTTCACCTTCACACAGATCCCGATGCTGTTGAAACACGGACTCTCGCTCGAAGATACGGATGACGTACTGAAAGATGAACCACCAACCGGCTGAGGTCGAAACTGAAGGGTAATGCCCGTCGGACAAATGCCCCTAAGCTTCTCATCCCTGGTGGGGGGTTGAAAAACGGCCACACGAATCGAGAAGACGCCCGGCGAAGGGACGACGAAGCTCTGGGGCTTTCGTACCCGCGCAATGGATTACAACTTAGCCGCCGGATGTGTCGCAATGCTGGTGGCAATGACGCTCGCTATCTCGCGGGGTTGAGAGCCGATTGCACTGGTACCGATCACCTACCCATTCATTTCACGACGCTCGGGATCGCGCTTGCGTTTTCCCCAGTTTGCTTCTGCGGGCGAAGGGCGACACGATCCACCGAACCATGGGATACATCTGGATCGTCGCAATGCTTACCACGGCGGTCGACACCTTCTTCATTCGCGACATCAATCGCGGGCTTCTTCACCTGTCTGTTCAACCGCCTCTTCGCGGCCTGGATCGGAATATAGGGAAGGCTCCCGCGCGCTGGGGGCCTGCTAAATCTCGACCTGGCTTCCCAGTTCGACAACACGATTGGTTGGCAACCTGAAGAAATCCATGGCCGTCGCCGCATTGCGCAGCATCCAGGCGAATATCTTCTCGCGCCAGATCGGCATGCCCGGCTTGTCGCTCGGCAGCAGAGTCTGGCGCGACAGGAAGAAGCTGGTGTGCATCATGTCGAATTCGCCGCCACAGCGTTCCATTTCTTTGAGACCCTGCGGGACATTTGTTTCCTGCATGAAGCCATAGTGCAGCACAGCACGATAGAACCCATCGCCCAAGTCGTGGATTTCGCAGCGCTCATTTTCGTCGACATACGGCGCATCGGCGATCAGCACGGTAAGGATTACCACACGCTCGTGGAGCACCTTGTTGTGCTTGATATTGTGCAGCAATGCGGATGGCACGCCTGCAGTCTGGCTGGCCATGAAGATAGCGGTGCCGGGCACGCGGGTGGCCGAATTCTTGGCACTCTTGGCGAATATTTCGATCGGAAGCGCGGTCTCGTGCATGCGCTCGCGCATAAGCTTACGCCCGCGTGCCCAGGTGGTGAGCAAGGTGAAGGCGACGAGGCCCACCACCAGCGGGAACCAGCCTCCATCAGGAATTTTTACGAGGTTGGCCGCGAAATAGGCGCCGTCGACGATCAGGAAGAAGATCACGACCGGCGCGGCTATCCACCATCTCCACTTCCATACACCTATGAAGAGCACGCCCATAAGCAACGTGTCGATGGTAACGGCGCCAGTTACAGCAATCCCGTATGCTGCGGCAAGGTTTGAGGATGTCTGGAACGTCAGAACCAGCAGGATGACTGCTACCATAAGCGCCCAGTTGATCACCGGAATGTATATCTGGCCGCTCTCCGTCTCGCTGGTGTGGCGGATCGTCATACGCGGCATGAAGCCAAGCTGCATCGCCTGATGGGTGATGCTGAATGCGCCAGATATTACCGCCTGACTGGCAATAAAGGTCGCCAGGGTGGCGAGAATGACTAGCGGCAGGCGGTACTCTTCGCTTGCAAGAAGGAAGAAGGGATTGCGGACGACCTCGGCGGCCTGTTCAGCCGGCAGGCCGGCAATCATGGCGCCCTGCCCGAAATAATTGAGGAGTAGGCAGGGCATTACAAATCCGAACCACGAGAGCCGCATCGGCCCCCTTCCGAAGTGCCCCATGTCGGAATAGAGCGCCTCCGAACCCGTAACAGCCAGGACCACCGCACCCAGGGCGAGGAAGGCAACCACACCGTCAGTCAGAAAGAATTGCACAGCATACCAGGGGTTCAGTGCCCACAGTATATCCGGGTTCTGCAAAATCTGGTTGGCGCCGAGTAGCGCGATGGTGACGAAATAGACGATCATCACCGGGGCGAAGAGCGCCCCCACCTTGGCCGTGCCGCGGCTCTGCAGGAAGAAGAGGAATACCAGCAGCACCAGTGCGATGGGAATGACCAACGGGTCGAGCCCGGGATTGACCACGGTCAGTCCCTCGACTGCGGATAGCACCGAAATCGCGGGCGTAATCATGCTGTCGCCGTAGAAGAGCGAGGTCGCGAAGACGCCCAGCAGCACAACCAACCAACCGTATTTGGATCGGCCGATGTGCCGGCTCAGCAGCGCGACGAGAGCGAGGCTCCCGCCCTGCCCCTTGTTATCTGCGCGCATCAATATGGTGACGTACTGGATCGAAACCACGATTAGCATCGACCAGAATATAAGGCTGACCACGCCTAGTACATGCATCCGGTCGATGGCAATGTTCGCCGCGCCGGCAAAAGTCTCACGAAAAGCGTAAAGCGGACTGGTACCGATATCGCCGAAGACAATGCCTATAGCGCCGACGGCGAGCGCCGTCCTCGACGCACCATGACCATTGCCATGCACCTTCGCCCCGTCCTGTGCGGGCGCAGCATCTGGCACGTTCGCCTCGCTCATATAAGGGGTGTTACCTGCCGCATAGCGTCAAAACCTTGAGGTCGGGGAAGCCTGTCCCCGTGCAAGGGGGCGGCGCTTAGCACCCTGAGAGGGGGGGAGCAATACACGCCACAGTGCTGTATTATTCCAGCTCACGTGGCCCAGCGGGGCTTTCCCGCACCATTGTTTCGAGCTGCATCAGGCGAAGCGCTAGCGATTCGCGCCATTCCGCATCTTCCGGCGCGGCCTCAAGCGCCTCACGCCACAGTTCGAGCGTCCGCTCAACTTCGCCTGCACGCAGCCATGCAAGGCCGAGGAAATAGCGAGGCCCCGCATTCTCACCATCGATTTGCTGGGCCTTTTGAAATGCATAAAGCGCTGCAGGTGTGAGTCGGCCTTCAGCATGTTCGACCAGCGCGATACCCAAAGCGAGCCACGCTTCGAGATCGCCCGGATTTTCCTGCGTGGCACTGCGATAGAAGCCGGCCGCCTGAGCGAAATCGCCGCGACGCGCAAAACCATCGCCGGTCGTAATCCAGCGCGACGGAAATTGAGACGTGTCGAAATATTCACGGCGTGCATTGATCAGCAGCTCACCATCGGCATTATGCCGTTCCGTCGCCACGCCCGGTGCAGAGGGCTGTCCGGGTGAACCGTGGAGGGCATAACCGGTCAGCCCGAATAGCAAGGTCGCTCCGAGCAAGGTCCAACCATTGCGATTGACCTTGAGCAGGAAGGCAGCGGTCAGGAATACGGCTGCTGCCAGCGCGATTACCGGAATCCAATTCATGCGCGCCTCCTGAAGCGGCGCCGGAACAAGAGACCTGCGATTACCACCAGCAGCGCAGGAATGGCGAAAAGCGGCCAGGTGGTCTTGCTCATGACGGGCTCGTAGCTGACATAGTCGCCATAGCGACCCATCAGCCACTCGCGGATCTCGTCAGATTCCTCTCCCGCCGCGATGCGAATTCGAACCTGATGGCGCATATCGCCCGCCATAGACGCGTCGCTATCGGCAATGGATTGGGACTGGCACTTGAGACAGCGCAGTGTCTCCATAAGTTCCTGCGCGGCGGCCTCCTGCACGGGGTCGTCCAGCTGGCGATAGGCATAGGGCGCAGGTGGCATGGCATCCTGTGCCGCAACCGGGGCCGGCAGCAAGGCTGCCAGCAGGAGCGCGAACATTCTCATCGTTCCGCCTTGCGCAGTTCATCCAAGAGCACCGGTACGTGTTCGGGCCGGATATCGCCGATATGCTGGTAGGTAATCACGCCGTTGCCATCGATGACGAAGGTCTCCGGGACGCCGGAAGAGCCGAGACCAAGCTGGACCTCGGACAGATCGTCACGCCCAATCCGGGTGTAGGGATTGCCGTGTTCGCTGAGGAAATGCATCACATCGGAAGGCTTGTCGCGAATGGCGACGCCGACGATTTCCACTCCTCCCGCTTGCAACTGCTCGAGCTGAGAGGCTTCCGCAATGCAGGGCAGACACCAGCTCGCCCAGATGTTGAGCAGTTTCGGTCCGCCCTCATAAAAGTATCGGCTATCCACGCCCGGCCGGTCGAGGCTGGCAGGCTGCAACGCGAAATAGGGTAGCTCCTTGCCGACCATGGTGCTTTTGATGAAATCATCCTTAGGCTGGCTCAGCTGATATGCCGAAAGGCCCAGGAAGCCGAAAAATATCAGGAATGGGAGCCACAAACGCCAGCTCATACCAGGGCTTCCTCATCCATCCGTCGCACGGCGAGCTTGCGCCGCACTGACCGGCGCCTCAGATCGACGCGCACGCGGCCAATCAGCGCAAGCGTTCCACCAAGCGCCACCAGCAGGCCACCGTACCAGATGAAGGTCACGAATGGCTTCCACCACAGACGGAGCTGCCAGCGTCCGTCATTGCTCTCTCCCCCCATCACGGCATAGAGCTGTCCATTCCAGCGAGTGACCAGAACGCTCTCGGTGGTCTGCTGCGCCGGAGCCCAGAAGTTACGTGATTGCGGTGCGATTCGGATCGGGTCGCTACCCTTGTATGAAACGTCGAGCTGTCCCGCCATTGCGGTCCAGTTCGGCCCGGCGATCGGATCCACTGAAGCTAGTCGGACATTCCAGGGGCCTACCGCCGTCGTGCCCCCCTCCTCGAGCGCTGCCAGTTTTTCCTGCGAGAAAGTACCTTCGCTGGCCATTCCGAACAGTGCCACGGCAATCCCGAAATGCGCGATCACCATGCCCCAGGTTGCGATGGGAATCCGCAGGAGATTTCGTCTTTTAAGGGGCAAGAAGCTTGCCACTGCGAGGGCCATGGCAAAGGAAAGACCCAGTAGGGGAAGAAGTGCCGCGCCGAACAGCACGGTGCAAAGAATCAAAGCGGCAATAAGCAACGCCGCGACCAACGCGATCTCTTTCGAAATTCGCGCCCAGCCATCGTTTCGCCAGCGCAAGAGCGGGCCCACCGCCATGACCACCAGCATCGGAAACAAGAAGACTGCACCCACGGGATTGAAATAGGGCGGGCCAACCGAAACACGTACATCGAAGGCTTCCGTCAACAACGGATAGAGGGTGCCGAGCAGGACGACGGCAAGAATGGCACTAAGCATGACATTGTTGACGACGAGCGCGCCTTCGCGACTGGACACAGAGAAGCGTTTGCCCTCGTTAATCGACCCAGCGCGCAGGGCAAAGAGCAGCAGAGCGCCTCCTATGTACAGCGCAAGCAGGAACAGAATGAAGCTGCCCCTCTCCGGATCGACCGCGAACGCATGGACGCTGGTGAGGATGCCGGAACGAACGAGGAAGGTCCCGAGCATTGACATGGAAAAGGCGACCACACCCAGCATGATCGTCCACACCCGCAGCGCGTCACGGCTGGCCAGAACACTGGCCGAATGCAGTAGCGCGGTTGCGGCGAGCCACGGCATGAGCGATGCGTTTTCAACCGGGTCCCAGAACCAATAGCCGCCCCAGCCAAGCTCGTAATAGGCCCAGTAACTGCCCGCGGTGATCCCCAGCGTCAGAAACACCCACGCCCCAAGGATCCAAGGGCGCATCGCACGCGCGAAATCGGGCGTGACCTGCCGCGTGACCAAAGCGCCTACAGCGAAACTGAAGGCAACAGACAATCCGACATAGCCGAAATAAAGAGTAGGCGGATGTAGTGCGAGGCCGATGTCCTGAAGCAGTGGATTGAGCCCGAGTCCTTCTGCCGGTGGCTGCGATAGCCGCTCGAAGGGATTGGAACTAAGGAGCAGGAAAGCATAGAAGCCGAGCGCCACGAAACCTTGCGCAGCGAGCGTTGCCTGCATGGTTCGCTCGGGCAGGCGCCGCTCGATCCGGGCAATCAATGCACCTGCCAGTGCCATCACCGTCACCCACAGCAGCATCGACCCTTCGTGATTACCCCAAGCTCCCGAGAGCTTGAAGATCAGGGGTTTGAGTGTGTGCGAATTCATCGCCACCAGTTTGACCGAGAGATCGGTAATGGCGAAAACCCACAAGAGCATGGCGAAAGACACGGCCACAAGCCCCCCCTGCAGGATGGCTGCTGGACGCGTCAGCCCGGCAAGCTCGCTTTGGGTCCCACCGCGCAGGGCGAGAACTCCGCCGACCAGCTGCAGCGCCGCCAGTGCCGCCGCGCGCCACAACGCCGCGAGACGAA
>CAYPGL010000010.1:15569-17725 GCA_964410035.1 uncultured Qipengyuania sp.
CCGCGAGACCGATTTCGGCAATCATTCGAGACCGACCGTCGTCTCTTCGGCCATTTCGGCGGCCTGATGCTCACTCATCCCTTCAAGCTCGCGCGGAACGTAATTTTCATCGTGCTTGGCGAGCAAATTATCTGCCACGAAGGTTCCATCGGTTGCGAGGCGTCCTTCGGCAACTACGCCCGATCCTTCCACGAAGAGATCGGGGAGTATCCCCGCATAGCGCACCGGCACCGCCGAATTCTCGCGGCCGGTAACGGTGAAGGTCACGGTGATGCCGTCTTCCAAAGTCTGCAGAGAGTCCGGTGCCACCATCCCGCCGAGGCGGACGGCCTTTCCGACTTCAGGCGGGGTGGCCTCCATCTGCTCGGGAAGATAGAAATAGCTCGCCTGATTGCGCAGCGCATAGGACGCCAGCAACGCCGCACCAATCAGCGCGGCGAGGGCAAGCACTACAAGAACGAGACGCTGGTGTTTGGCTTTCATCTATCCGCCTTCGAATCGGACCGTGCTTTGGTCCGGCGGGCTTCGGCGCGCTTCATCGCGATCCAGCTCCACGCGATCATCGCGAGCGTGCCGCCGACCCCGATAACGTAAGCAAGATAGACGAAAGTCCACTGGTCCAGCGTCTCGCGCATCAGTCCATCTCCATTGCGCGGCGGCGCAGGCGCGCTTCTGCTTGTATGTCGGCCAGAAGTGCTCGCATGCGCGCCAAAACCACACCGCCGAAAATCAGCGAGAAACCGACAACTGCGACGAGCAACGGAACAAGGAAAATGCCGTCGATCGAGCTATTACCCAGCGTGATACTCGGCGGCTGGTGGAGCGAATTCCACCACACGACGCTCCGGTTGATAATCGGGATATTGATTGCGCCCAGTAGACCGAAAATTGCAGGAATACGGGCCGACACGCCATCGCGCTCGGCCGTTTGCGCCAGAGCGATATAGGCAACGTAGAGGAAAGCGAGCACCAGCATCGAAGTGAGCCTGCCGTCCCATACCCACCATGTCCCCCACGTTGGGCGGCCCCACACGGAGCCGGTTGCAAGACAGATGAGCGTGAAGACCAGGCCCGGCACGGCTGCACCACGCGCGGCAAGGGCAGCGAGAGGGTGCCTCCACACGAGAAAAATGAGGCTAGAAATGGCAATCGCGGTCCAGCCCCCCATCCCCAACCAGGCTGTCGGGACGTGAATGAACAAGATACGCACCGTTTCGCCCATCAGCCGGTCGGGAGGTACCTGGGTGAAACCCCAGACAAGCGCGACAGCAGACAGCACGAGTCCGCTCACCAACAGAATTGGTGTCAACCAGGCAGCAAGGGCCAGGAAGCGCTTGGGATTGGCGAAACCATGCATGTCGTAAGCCGTCGCTGCTGCCTATTGCAGCCCCCGCGTCCGCCCGCAAGGACGATCAGCGCCCGATGAGCTCCTGCGCCATCCTATCGGCAACAACGTCCGGCGAAACGCCGGTCTTGTCGCTTTCTTGCCAGATCTGCTCGAGGCGGCCCGGGATCAGCGCAATCCGCTTGCGGACCTCATTGATATCGCAGGGCGTCTTGTCCCTGCGGCAGAGATATTCAAGCGTGACCGAAATGATTCCGCCCGCATTGATGACATAATCCGGTGCGTAAAGAATACCGCGCTTGGCCAGCATCGGCCCATGTTCCAGACGTTTGAGCTGGTTGTTCGCTCCGCCAGCCACGATCTTGCAGTCGAGGCTCCCGATGCCCTCTTCATCCAGGATAGCGCCGAGGGCATTGGGGCTGAACACGTCGCAGGGAACCGACATGATCGCCTCGGGCGACACGCATTCGGCATCGAGTTCCTTTGCCAGCGCGGCGCAGCGATCGGCGTTGATGTCCGACAGGGTAAGCTTCGCCCCGTCTTTGGCCAGCAGGCGGGCGACACCACCGCCGACGCTGCCTGCGCCCTGGATCGCGACATGAACCCCTTCCATGCTGTCCTTGCCGAGCTTGTGCTTCACAGCGGCCTTGATGCCCAAAAATATGCCGAGCGCAGTGAAGGGACCGGGATCCCCCCCTGCGGCGTCGTCACCTTCGACTGGCAGGCCCGAGACATACTGAGTGCGTTCCGCCACTGCCGCCATGTCGGCTTCGGAAATGCCTACGTCTTCGGCAGTTACATACTGGCCGCC
>CAYPGL010000011.1:0-5217 GCA_964410035.1 uncultured Qipengyuania sp.
CGCCACGGGTAATTCACTGCGTTCTTCGGCATGATGTGCTTGGCACGTTGGATATAGCCGGATGAGAAATCGAAGATGTCGTCCTCTTCGAGATCATGGGAGTCCGGCAGGACGGGAACGGCGATGTCACTGCCACTCGCCTTCATTTCGGCAAGTACGCGGCAGACATAGTCGGAATTTATATCGGCCCGCAATGTCCAGCTGGCGTTGAGATAGCCGAACACCACCGCGAGGTTTGGCAGGTTAGAGAACATGCAGCCCTTGTAGTAGAAGCGTTGGGCCAGATCGACCGGTTCGCCCTCGACCGTCAGTTCGATCTTGCCAGCCACGGCCAGCTTAAGACCGGTGGCGGTTACCACGATATCCGCGGGGAGGAAACTGTCGTCCTCGAGCCGGACGCCGGCCTTCTCGAAGGCCTTGATCCGGCCGGTGACGACTTCGGCCTTGCGGGTCTTGATCGCTTCGAAAAGATCGTCGTCGGGCACCAGGCAAAGGCGCTGGTCCCAAGGGTTGTAAGGAGGCGTGAAGGGTTCGAGATCGAAATCCTCCCCCATGATCTTCTTGATCTTCTTGTGCAGGAACTCGCCGACCTTTTGCGGTTTTGTTCGCGCGCGCTTGAAACCGATGTCCTGCAGCTTGATGTTTTTCCAGCGCGTGATTCTGTAAGCCGTCTTTTCGGGCAAGATCTTGCGCAGGAAGTTCGCAAATCCGTCCTTCGCCGGGCGCGAGAACATCCATGTCGGCGTGCGCTGGAGCATGGTAACCTTGGCCGCCCGCCGGGCCACCGAAGGAACGATGGTCACCGCGGTAGCGCCCGAACCGATCACGACGACATTCTTGCCTGCGTAATCTAGATTCTCGGGCCAGAATTGCGGGTGGATCACCTGTCCGGTGAAATCGCCGAAATCGAAACCGGGATCATAAGGTTCGTCGTAGTCGTAATATCCGGTGCCGAGATAGAGCCAGTTGGCGGTGAGCAACTTGCGTTCGCCGTCGGGGGTTTCGAGCGTGACCTGCCAGCGGGCATCCGCATCGCGCCAGTCGGCAGAGATAACCTTGTGTCCGAAACGGATGTGGCGGCGAATGTCGCGTTCGTCCACGATCCGATCGAGATATTCGAGGATCGCCGGCGCATCGGCTATCGATTTCTCATGCTTCCACGGCTCGAATTCGAAACCGAGCGTGTGCATGTCGCTGTCCGACCGCACGCCGGGATAGCGGAAGAGATCCCATGTCCCGCCGAGATTCTCGCGCCGCTCCACGATGGCGAAACTGTGATCCGGAATTTTCTCCCGCATATGTGCGGCCATGCCGATGCCGGAAATGCCTGCGCCGACGATAAGCACGTCGAAATCGGTCGCGCGGTTGCTAGCTGGTCTCTCTCCCATGCAGGGACTTTACTAAATGCGGGCGCGGAGGGAAAGCGTAAGTTGCGCCGTGCAACCTATCCGCGCATTCTGCGGCCTCATCCGGGCACTCGCTTTCGCCAATTCTCTGGGGTAGGGCTCGCTCGGGTTTGAGGAGAAAGCATGACCAAAAATGGGAACGGCCGTCCGCATCGGGTTACGTCGATCGACGTCGCGGAGCGCGCCGGGGTCAGCCAGTCGACCGTCAGCCGCGCGCTGTCGGGTTCGGAAACCATAACTGAATCCACCCGCCGCCGCGTCGAACAGGCTGCGGCGGAGCTCGGCTATCATGTGAACACCAGGGCTGCCGGTCTACGGAAGGGCGAAACCGGCACGATCGCCATTGTCGTGATAGGCCGGGACGGTCAGGGGCCGGCCGCCATCAATCCGTTCTACTACAGTCTGCTCGGGAGTACTTGTGCCGCCGCCGCCGAACGGGGCTATGAAGCGCTGGTATCTTTCCAAGCAAGGGAAGACGAACTGTTCGGCCATTACGTCGGACGCAGGCAGGCGGATGGCGTAGTGGTTATCGGCACGGCGACGAACGAACCCGCTTGGAATTACTTTCGCGAGGTAGCAGCCGCCAGCGACTCCATCGCCTTCTGGGGGTCTCCATTCGACGATGCTGTCTGGGTCCGTTCCGATAATGCCAATGGCGGACGGCTGGCTGTCGAGCGACTGGCTTCGGGCGGTGCAAAGAATATCGTTTTCGTGGGCGATCCCAATTCCTCGCAGAAGCAGTTTCGTGAGCGTTATGAAGGCTATCGCAGTGCGATGGAAAAGGCCGGTCTTCCGGCGCGGGAACCGGTCGTTTCGTCGGGGGAAGACCGTGTTTCACAAGGGCGGATTGCGGTCAGCCAGCTATGTGAAGGCGGCGAAGCTTTCGACGGGCTCTTCTTCGCCTGCGACGCCATGGCGTTGGGGGCGCTCGAAGAACTGGGCTCACGCGGTCTTGCGGTGCCGGGGCAGGTGGGAGTGGTCGGCTTCGACGGACTGGGTTCGGGCGAATTCAGCAATCCTCCTCTCACGACTGTCGAGCCGGACTTCGCAGAGGCGGGCCGCCTGCTGGTCGAAACTGCGTTGGCGGCCGATGGAGAGCGCGCCGAGCGGCGGGTTCCCGTTCGTCTCGTGGAGCGTTCGAGCGTCAAATAACGCAGCTTGTCGATTGGCGGTTTGCCAAGATCGCTTCGCACCGTCTAAGCCTCCTCGCCTATCTCTAGGGGAGAGTCCCAAATCATGAAGACCAGTATCGCTTCCGCCCTCGCACTCGTCCTCTGTGCAGGTTCCGCCCACGCCCAAAGCGAAGAACCCCAGCCGAGCCCCAATCCGGTCGAAGAGCAGGAAGTCGATGCCTCGCAAGACGAATTGCCCCCTGAAGGCAGCGGGGAGGCCGTAGATGCGGCACCCGCTACTGTTCCGATCCTCGGTGAAGGAGAGAAGGAAGAAGGTTGGGACATCACTGCGCCTCGCGGCGCGACCTTGCGCGAAGTTGCCATCAATACCGACGAAGGCACCTGGATGGATGTCGATGTGTCGCCTGATGGCAGCACGCTCGCCTTCTCGATGCTTGGCGACATCTATACCATGCCGGTTTCGGGCGGCACGCCGACCCGGATTGCAGAGGGTCTCGCCTGGGAAATCCAGCCGAGGTTTTCGCCCGACGGCAGCCGCATCGCCTTCATTTCCGACCGTGCCGGCGGCGACAACATCTGGCTGATGAACCGCGACGGATCGAACAAGCTGCAGGTGACCAAGGAAGACTTCCGCCTGCTCAACCAGCCTAGTTGGTCGCCCGACGGGCGCTATATCGTTGCCAAAAAGCATTTCACCACGCAGCGCAGCGCAGGGACAGGCGAAATCTGGCTCTACCATGTGTCCGGAGGCGGCGGCGTGCAACTGGTCGAACGTGCCAGCGAAGCGCTGCAGAAGGAACTCGGCGAACCGATCTACGCGCCCGATGGCAATGCGATCTACTACACCCGCAACGTCACCTCAGGGCCGATCTTCGAATATGCGCAGGATTCGACGCAGGGCATCTTCAATATCGAACGCTACGATATTGATACCGGCGAAGTGACGACCGCGGTCGGCGGCTATGGCGGTGCGGTTCGCCCCACGCCTTCGCCTGATGGCCAAAGCCTCGCCTTCGTGCGGCGTGACAAGGACCAGTCGCAACTGTGGGTGAAGGACCTCTCGACGGGCGAAGAGCGCATGATCTACGGCGCGCTCGATCTCGACCTGCAGGAGACTTGGGCCGTCTACGGTGTTTATCCGATTATGGACTGGATGCCCGATAGCGATAGCATAGTGGTCTGGGCGGGCGGCAAGCTGCGCCGTGTCGCAGCCGATGGTTCGGGTGACAGACTTATTCCCTTCTCCATCTCCGATACCCGCGTGGTCGCGGAGGCACCGCACCCCGTCATCGATGTCGCACCGGAAAGCTTCACCGCCAAGATCCCGCGGTTCGCCAGCGTTTCGCCCGACGGGCGCACCGTGGTCTTCGAAAGTCTCGGCAAGCTCTACGTGAAGCCTGTGGGCGGCGATGCTGCGCCCCGTCAGCTTATTGCGGGCGAGCGCGATAGCCTGGAGCTGTGGCCCACGTGGTCGCGCGACGGGCAACGGATCGCCTTCGTGCGCTGGACCGATGATGGTCTCGGCAACATCGTCACGGTCGATCCTCGCGGCAGGGGAGAGCGGGTGGTGACGCGCCAGCAGGGCCATTATGCGGTTCCGCAATTCTCGCCTGACGGCGAGACCATCGTGTTCGAAAAGCGCGGCGGCGGTTATCTCACCTCGCCCACCTATTCGGAGAATGAAGGCGTTTATGCGGTTTCTGCCAATGGCGGCACGCCGAGCCTGATCGCGCGCAATACTTCCACGCCGCAATATGGTGCCGATGATGATCGCATCTTCATGCTCGCGCGGGAAGGTGGCAATCTGCAGCTCATCTCCAGCGACACCAATGGCGAGGCGCGCCGCGTCCACGCCCAGGGCGATCTGGCCAATGATTTCAAGGTCAGCCCACGCGGCGATTACGTCGCCTTCCGCCAGAATTACGAAGTCTTCGCCATGCCGCTTCTTCCCGGTGGACAGACCGTCACGGTTGGAGAAAAGGCAAGTTCGCTTCCGGTGACCAAGGTGAGCAAAGGCGGGGCGGACTATATCGGCTGGGCCGAAAACGGCTCGACCCTGCACTGGTCGATGGGTCCGGTGCTCTACCGTGCCAGCACCACAGTTCTCACGCCGAGTTCACCGCAGGCGGCAGAGGCGCCCGGATTCACGCCGCCTGACAGCGGGACCTCGTTGGCCCGGACTATCCGCGCCGACAAGGCAAACGGAACGGTCGCGATCACAGGCGCCCGCATCCACACCATGGCCGGTGACGGGGCAGGCACGATCGAGAACGGCACGATCGTAATCGAGGGAGATCGGATCGCCGCAATCGGTCCGGCATCGAGCGTCGCCGTTCCTTCAGGCGCGACTGTGGTCGATGCTGACGGGCGCACGATCGTTCCGGGCCTCGTCGATGCGCACGCTCATGGACCGCAGGGCGTAGGCGATCTTATCCCGCAGCAGAACTGGTCGCTGGTACAGAACCTCGCCCTGGGCACGACGACGCTGCACGATCCATCCTCTTCGGCCAGCATGATATTCGCTGCAGCCGAACGGCAGCAGGCGGGAAGCCTTCTGGCTCCGCGCATCTTCTCGACCGGTGAAATCATCTACGGGGCAAAGGCGCCCAGTGTTTATGCCCGGATCGACAGTTACGAGGACGCGCTGGCGCATGTCCGGCGGATCAAGGCGCAAGGCG
>CAYPGL010000011.1:5227-16290 GCA_964410035.1 uncultured Qipengyuania sp.
AAACTACAACCAGCCGCGCCGCGAACAGCGTCAGCAGGTGGTGGCTGCCGCACGCGCCGAAAACATGCTGGTGGTGGCCGAGGGCGGCTCGCTCTTCGGGATGGACGTCAACCTGATTGCAGACGGCAATTCGACCCTCGAACACAATATTCCGGTCGATGTCATGTATGAAGACCTTCTCCAGATGTTTGCCGGTTCGGACACCAACTATACGCCCACGCTGGCGGTGACATATGGCGGTCTGGCAGGCGATCCCTACTGGCGTCAGGCAACCGATGTTTTCGACAACCCGCTGATGATCCACACTCCGCCAAAGATGCTCATTGCGGAAACGGGGCGGCGGATAACCGCTCCGGAATGGGCATTCGTCGACGACAATGCCGCCCGCGAGGCGAAGAAACTCGCCGAGCGCGGCGTCAAGGTCAGCATCGGTGCGCATGGCCAGCAAGCGGGTATCGCGGCGCATTGGGAGCTGTGGAGCTTCGTGCGCGGCGGAATGTCGCCCGTCGAGGCGCTGCGGGCAGGGACCATTGAATCGGCCAAATCGCTCGGGATGGAGCGCGATATCGGGAGCCTCGAAGTCGGCAAATTAGCTGACCTCTTGATCCTTACCGCCGATCCCGGACAGGACATTCACAATTCCGACGATATCGCCCAAGTCATGCTGGGCGGGCGGCTCTACGATGCGCGCACGATGAACGAGGTAGAGACCGGCGACGAGCGCCGCATGCCGTATTGGTGGGAGTGATGAAAAAGGGCGGCACCGGCTTGTGCCGGGCCGCCCTTCTTCAGGCGAAGCGGTGAAAGGTCACGCCGCGCGGATGTGGAATAGGAATTCGTCGACCTTGTCGCGCAAAGTCGAGGCTTGCGTCTCTAGATCGCTTGACGAAGCTAGAACCTGGCTTGCAGTGGCTCCGGCCGCCATGCTGGTGTCCCGCATGCTTTCGAGATGGCTGGCGACTTCGTCCGTGCCCTGCGCTGCGCGGTCGATGCTTCGCGCGAGATCCTGGCCGGCCACAGATTGCTGGTCGACCGCGCTGGCGATCGAGATGGCGGTCGTCTCGAGTTGCTTAATCTGATCGCCGATAGAGCGCAGCGCGCTAACGCTGGCGCCCGTCGAGGCCTGCATGGCCTGAATCTGTTCGGACACCTCCTCGGTTGCCCGGCTAGTCTGCGCGGCGAGTTCCTTCACCTCGCTCGCCACCACGGCGAATCCGCGACCAGCCTCGCCTCCGCGCGCAGCCTCGATGCTTGCGTTAAGAGCCAGCAGGTTGGTACGCTGGGCAATCGACTGGATGAGTTCTACGATCTGGCCCACCTGGTCCGCCGAGGCGGCCAGCGCGCCGATAGTCTCGTCGGCACCTTCCGCGTTGAGCGATGCGTTTCGCGCGAGTTCGGCCGAATTTGCGGCCTGGCGGCTGATCTCCCCGATCGACATGGCGAACTCATCCGACGCCGCTGCCGCTGCAGTAACACCACCAGAGGCCTGCTCCATCGCGCCGCTAACCTGGCTTGCCTGTCCTGCAGCATGCTCTGCCGTGCTGGCCATCGATCCTGCGGCCGAATTGAGCTGGCTTGATGCCGCGGCCACGCCGCCCACGACATCGCCGACACTCTTCTCGAAGTTATCGGCGAGGCGGATAAGTTCCTGTTTGCGCTGTTCGGACGCCTCCTTGCGGCCGGCAAACAATTCGTCGAGCTTGTGCCCGGACTTGGCAAACACTTCTAGCGAACGAGACAGATCACCGATTTCGTCCGCCCGCCCGGTGTCGCCTACGTCGATATCGCGGGATCCGCCAGCAAGACGGCCCATTTCTCCGGTTACATGCTGGAACGGTTCGATCACCTGGCTGATGATGAAACGCAGGCTGAAGATGCCACCGACCAGCGCTATTACGGTCAAACCGATCACTATCCAACGGGCTGCAGCCGCCTGTTCAGGGTAGGAAACGCCGAACAATCCGGCAACTGCGACTACTACAAGTCCGCCGAGCGAAAACAGCGAAGCGATTTCGGCTTTTGCCTTTAGCGGCTTATTCATGAGCCAAGCGGTCAGGCCGGAATATCGTGTCGTCGATGTCGCTCTCACGCCTTCGACTTCGGCAATCTCACGTCGCAGTTCCTCGCCGATCATGGTGCTATGCGCATTCATCCCAAGCCTCTCCCCAATTCGTTCTCATTTCACCGCTTGAAACCGGTCCCCGCCGGTCAGGCCGCCCTCACATGCTGCAGAAATTCATCTACCTGCCGGCGCAGCACGGTAGCCTGCGATTCCAGCGAAGTGGCGGAACCAAGAACCTGGCTCGCTGCCGCGCCTGTCGCGACACTGGCTTCACGTACCTGCACGATGCTACTCGAAACCTCGTCGGCCGAACGGGCGGCAAGGTCGATACTGCGTGCCAGGTCCTGACCGGCAACGGACTGCTGATCGACGGCGCTTGCAATCGAGATGGCTGTGGTTTCCAGCTGTTTGATCTGTTCGCCGATCGAGCGAAGGGCAGTCACGCTTGCGCCGGTCGAATCCTGCATGGCGCGGATCTGATCCCCGATTTCTTCGGTTGCCCGGCTTGTCTGGGCCGCGAGTTCCTTCACCTCGCTTGCCACAACCGCGAAACCGCGGCCCGCCTCGCCGCCGCGCGCAGCTTCGATGGATGCGTTGAGAGCGAGCAGATTGGTACGCCGGGCGATGGACTGGATCAGCTCAACGATCTGGCCGACCTGGTCCGCCGAAGAAGCCAGGGCGGAGATTGTCTCGTCTGCCGTTTCCGCATCGTCCGAGGCCTTGCGTGCGAGTTCCGCCGAGTGGGATGCCTGGCGGCTGATTTCGCCGATCGACATCGCGAACTCGTCCGAAGCGGCAGCAGCCGCAGTTACGCCGCCCGAAGCCTGCTCCATGGCATTTGTGACCGCCTCGCTTTGATGGGTCGCCTGCTCTGCAGTCGCAGCCATGGAAGAGGCGGTGCCCTTGAGCTGGCTCGAAGCTGCAGCGACGCCGTGGACGACCTCACCCACCGTACTTTCGAATTGCAACGCGAGACGCTGAAGATCTTGTCCCCGTTCGGCGCGCAAGGCCTCCTTTTCGGCAGCCATGTTTTCGAGGCGGAAGGCGGCACGCAGGAATACGTGGAGCGAGCGGGCGAGGCCGCCCAATTCGTCCCGCCTTTCAAGGCCAGGAATCTGGATCGACTTGTCACCCGTGGCAAGACGTTCCGAAGCGTCGGTTAGCTCGCTCACCGTTCCGGCAATGTCGCGCGCGATAATGCGGGTCGAAAGCAGGATCGCGACGATGCCGATCAGCGCGACCGTGAAGAATGCCATGAACAACCAGATAATCGTGTTTTCGCCGGCGGCATCGCTGGCCTGTCCACTGCGAAAGAGATCGGTTTTGAACTGCCTGGCCAGCGCATTGAATGTTTCGCCCTCCGCCAGTGCTGCTTCGGCCAATGCCACCCGGCTGGCATCGTCGATGGCAGACTGCTGCCCTGCGAGGGTTGCTACGAGATTGTCCAGCTCCTCGCGCAGTTGCCCGATGGTTTCGGACTGTGCGGGGGCGACGAGGCGCGCACCGCGCTCCAAGGAATTTAGGTCCCGGCGAGCTTCCTCGAGACTGGTTCCGGCCGATGCCAAAGCGGATCCATCGACCGAATTGGCGAAGCGCTGCATTTGCAGCAAGGCTTCGTCCGTGTTGGACTTGAGCTCGGTCGACAAGATCAGCATTTCCGAGATCTGCATGCGTTCCTGCCGCAGCTCGATGGCTGTCCATCCGCCGACAACGATTGAAAGCAGGATGAAAACGACTGCGCCAATGTTGGCAAAAGCGACAAGGCTGAGCTTGCTCCCGATCGAAAGATCGGCGAACCTGCCGCGAAGGCCTTCGCCACCCTTGCCTATGTCGGCCAGTATGGCGCGGTCCTCGGCGATTTCGTCCGAGTAATATTTTCCATTGGCCAGTTCGGCTGCGCCGAAATCGCCGGTCATCGCGTTCATGCTACCTTGACCCCCCGGTCTTCATTCCGCTCGGTCGCGGTCGCATCGACCTTCCTCCCGAGATGTTGCCTGATTTCATGTGCGGGCATTGCCTTGAAGTAGAGCCAGCCCTGAATCTGATCACAGCCGGCCGCGCGAACCATGTCGGCTTGTTCCAGCGTCTCCACCCCTTCGGCGGTCACCGACATCTTCATGGCTTGCGCCATAGTGATACTAGACAACATCATGGCCCGGCTGGATTCGTCCTCGGATGCCTGCACGACCAGGCTTCGGTCCAGCTTGAGTTTCTGGAAGCGGAACTGGCGCAGGAACCCGATCGACGCATAACCGGTGCCGAAATCGTCGAGCGCCACGCTGACGCCGAAACCGCGGATCAGATTGAGACTGCGCTCCGCAACTACCGGGTCGAGGACGAGGCAGGTTTCCGTGATCTCGAGTTCGAGGCGTCCCGGATCAAAGCCGGTTTCTTCCAGGATATGCCCAAGTTGGATCGGAAACTCTGGGTTCCGAAGCTGCGCCGCCGAGATATTGACCGACAGTGTGACATCTTTCCATTCCAGGGCATCGCAACAGGCCTGCCGGAGGACCCAAAGCCCGATCGGGTTGATCAAGCCGGACTCTTCGGCGACAGGAATGAAAGTATTCGGACCGACGACCTTGCCGTCCGGGCGCTCCCAGCGCAGCAGGCTCTCCACCGAGACGATCTGGCGCGTCGTACTGTCGACTAGTGGCTGGTAGTGCATGGTGAACTGGCCCATGGCGAGTGCTTGTCGCAGTTCGTCGTCCAGCTGTTTTATCTGTTCCCGGCTGCGATCGAACGCTTCATTGAACCATGTACAGCGCATCTTGCCGCCCCGCTTGGAGGCATACATTGCGACATCAGCACGGCGTAGCATTTCGGAGGACGCCAATTGTTGCCCCGGAGCATTGCGGGCGAGACCGATGCTTGCGCCCAGCATAAGGCGGCGATCGTCTATCTTGATCGACTTCGCCAGTCGTTCGATTGTTCGGCGGCAATGTCCTTCCAGCAAGGTTCCGGCCAGTTCGCCGCTCATCAGAATAGCGTATTCATCGCCCCCGAGACGATAAAGACCTGCCTCATCGCCGCAGATATTGCGGATGATCCGGGCGATTTCCTTGATCGTCGCGTCACCCAGTATATGCCCATAATGATCGTTGATGATCTTGAAGCCGTCGAGATCGACGATCGCCAGTGCGACCTCTTGATCTGGTGACATGATTTCGGAAATGTCGCGGTGGAGCGCGCGCCGATTGGGCAGCAATGTCAGCGGGTCGCTGTTGGATAGCCGCTCGAGCTTCCGCAAATGTTTGACGCCCATGACGGCGAAGCTGCCGATGCTAGCGATCAGGGCGACGAAGCCGCCACCAAGAATGGAATTGATCGAACCGACACCTAGCTGCGGTCCAAAGACGGCCAGCACCGCCGTAACGCTCGCGATGCCCGCAAGCGATGCGAGCGGCGCGAAAATCATTATGCGCGTGCCTTGCTGGGTCTTGTCGGAATGTGATCGCACGCAAGTTCCCTTCGATGGCGCGGTCAGATCGATGTTCCCATCGCTAACGCGCATTCGCTAATTAACGGTAAACCCTATATTTACCCTGCTTGCGGCCCGGGCATCGCCAAGTCCGATGCATGGACGATATCGGTTACCCTCAGGCGTGCGCGATACGCGGCGGAAGATTGCCGAACACGGTCGCGACGCCATTTGCTGTCTTCAGTACGTACATTGCCGAACCGCAGGGAGCAGGCTGGAAGCGGTCCGTTTGCCCTACGACCGTCTCGCCGGCACCGAGCATCAGAAATCCGTCAGGTGCGATGCCGCCAGCGAGCCGCTCGAAAGCGTTGCGGCGTGTATCCGGATCGAAATAAAGCAGGCAGTTGCGGCACAGGACGAGATCGAAGCGTCCCGGGGCGGGGGAGAAATCGAGGATGTTGCGCTGTTCGAAGCGGGTCATCGACAGGACCTTGTCGGCGACCTTCCATCCCTTCGGAGTTTCCGAAAAGAAATTGAGCATCTGCGCAACCGAAATGCCACGCTGAATCTCGAACTGCGAGTATGTCCCGGTGCGGGCCTGTTCGATCGCCTTGCCCGAAACATCGGTGCCGAGGATTTCGATCGTCCAGTCTGCCCAGCGCCCCGGCTGCTCGCAAAATGTCATTGCCAGGCTGAGAACTTCCTGGCCGGTGGAGCAGCCAGCCGACCAGATGGAGATCTTCTTGGTCTCCGCGCGCTTTTTCGCCAGTTCGGGAAGAACGGTGTTGGCCAGTGTCGAGAAGTACGCGTGATCGCGAAAAAAGTAGGTTTCGTTGTTCAGCAGCGCTTCGACCACCCGTGTGGCAAGGCGATGTTCGCCGGGGCGCTCGAGCATGCAGGCGAGCTGATCGACGTTCTCGATCCCGAACTCGCGGAACAGGCCCGAGAGCGCCGAGGAAATCCGCCAGCGACGGCTTTCGGAAAGCGTCTGTCCGGTTCGCGAGTTCAGGAGGTCGGCAATTATGTCATGAGAAGCGTCTTCTAGCGCCATGCGTCGGCTCCGACACTGGCGAGGATCTTGTCCGCCAATTCTGCAGGGGGGGCGACTGCAGTAGCCAGCCCGCGTTCGGTGATGTCGCGCGGCATCCCCCAGACAGCGCAGGTATCTGCGCTCTGGGTATATATCGAGCCGCCAGCATTGATGATTGCGTCCGCACCTTCGGTACCATCGCGGCCCATTCCGGACAGCAGAATGCCGGCAACCTTGCCCTCGTAGGCTTCCGCCAGCGTTTCGAACATCGGATCGACGGAAGGCGTACAGCCGCTTTTGACCGCGTTGAAGGCAAGTCCCGTGACGTAGCGCGATCCCTTGCGGCGTATCACCATGTGGCCATGGCCCGGGGCGATTACGATCCGGCCGCGTGTGATCTCGACATCCTCGTCGGCGAGCACTGCCTCGCGTCCTGCGGCCATTTCCATCTGCTTGGCGAATACCGGAATGAAGCTGGCTGGAAGATGCTGCGTGATCAGGATGGGCAAGTCGAAATTCTTCGGAATTTGGCGCAGGAACAGGTTGAGCGCATGGATGCCACCCGTCGAAGCCCCGATTGCGAGAACATGCGGCTTCTTGCCGGCGCGGCGTTGGGCGGGGCGGGGTTCGGCGCGCTTGGGTTGTTCGTATGGCGCGAAGCCCTTTAACGCGCGGATCTTGCCGAGCAACTGCTCGCGGTACTCGTCGTTGAAGCCGCCCGGGCGCGGTTTGAGCATCGTGTCGGCGGCGCCCATGCGCAGCGCTTCGACCGTATGCTCCGCTCCCGCGGCCGTGAGCGACGAAATCACCAGTACCTTGGTGCCGGGCGCTGCTTTCAGGATCTTGGGGAGTGCCTCTATCCCGCCCATTCCGGGCATCTCGAGATCTAGCAGGACCACGTCCACCCGATGGCTTTCGAGTTCCTGCAAGCCGCGTTCAGCCGTACTTGCGCTGGCGATAATCTTCATGTCGCCTTCCCGCTCTATCATGCGGGAGAAGACGGTCCGCACTGTTAGCGAATCGTCCACAAGCATTACGCGAACGGTCGCGGGCGAGAAATGCTCGCTAGCTTTGGAGGCCGCTATCGATCGGAGAGCTGTGACCACGGCTCGAATCCTTTCGGATCAGGCCATGCCGACGAGCTGGAGCTTGATCTGGAGAGTTTCATGGTCGAATGGCTTCATGACATACTCATCCGCACCGGCGCTGATCGCTTCGCGGATGTGCGCAACGTCGTTTTCGGTGGTGCAGAATACGACCTTGGGCTTGTCGCCGCCATCATGTTTGCGCAGCTGATGTATGAATTCGATGCCGGTCATCACTGGCATGTTCCAGTCGAGCAACACTACGTCGGGCATGTTCTCGAGGCACTTGTTCAGGCCTTCCTGACCATTTTCGGCTTCGTCGACCGAGAAGCCGAGAGTTTCGAGTATGTGGCGCGACACCTTGCGGATGACGCGCGAATCGTCGACGATTAGACAGGTCTTCATACTTCGTGATCCCTTATATTTGCCCGCCCCTTATAGGTGCAGGCGGTAACCAATCGTTTAAGCGGCTTGCCGGATTGGTCCGCAAATGAGGCTGGCAATCTCCACCAGCAATGTGGGGCCGCCATCGGTTTCGACCATTCCGCGGGCGGCGCGTTGCCACCCTTCGCCGAAGCCGCCAGGAACTGCGACCGGTTCGCTTCGGGCTTCGCCCACGTCATGCGCTTCTTCGACGAGCAGGGCATAGAGATGCCCTTCGACCTCGACCACCGCGGCTCGATTGTCGAGCGAGGCGCACGGCCTTTCGAGACCGAGCGCGAGAGCACAATCGATGACAGTCAGTGCCTGGCTCCGCAGGGCGGTTAAGCCGAGGATGAATTCGGCCGTGCCCGGAATGGGAGTGATGGCCTCGACCTCGATCACCGATTGGACCTCGATCGCAGGGATCGCCGCGCGGCGACCGGCGATGGTGCACATGAGTAGTAATTCGTTCATGCCGCCCTCCCGGTCCGGATGCGCTTGAGCGCGGCGAGCAAGCCGTCGCGATCGTAGCGGTAAATGGTATCGTCACCGGCATCTTCCGGGTCGGGACGCAAGCGAATGATCTCGCGGGCCACCGTCGAAGAAGCCTGGCCTTCTTCTGCCAGGGCGATTGCGAGATCAGCCTCGAATTCGTCATCGTCCGATGCGATTCTGTAACCGGCAGCCTCCACCAGCGGTTCGAGAATGGTGCGCGCCCATTCGCTTTCTCCCGGAAGACGGCAGGTCAGAGTATGCTCGATCTTCCTTGTCGCGCGATAGCGCGAGAACACGGCATGGCCGTCGAGCAGTGGAATCGGCTTGCCTCCGACCAGTGTCACGCCTTCGATCGAACGGTCGGCTTCACTGGGAACGACGTCGTCGGTTATATCCGCAGCGTCGAGCACTTCCTTTACGATGTAGACCAACTCGTGGTCACCGTCCGAAAGGCGCAGCAAACGGCAGCGGCCATCTGGCAAGGGGCCGCTGTCGTGGCCGGCCAACGTCACGATCTCGCCATCGATGACTGCCTGTGCACGCTCGCCCTCAATGTCGATCGCGTCGCGTGAGATGGTCTCGATGCGGCGGACCAGTTCGAGACGCACGGCCCGGTGGCGGCCGTCGAGACCAGCGAACAGCATAACGGGCACTGCCTTGGCCTTGTGCTGGCGCTCATCCTTGTCCGCTTCGACCGCCTTCGTGCGGACACCGCCAACCATGCCGCGCATCTGTGCGATGGAGGGCAGATCGATGAGCATCATCGGGCGTCCGTCGTCGAGTAATGTCGTCCCCGCATAGAGTCGGGTTTCCATGATGGCCGGAGCTATGGGCTTTACCACCACGTCCTCGTGATCGAACACGCGGTCGACGGTAAGGGCGAATATATCGTCACTGGCCAGGCGCACCAAAATAAGGGTCTTTTCTTCCCAACGGCAATTCGCGTTGCTTTCGGTACCCAGGACTTCACCGAGCGAAAGGCACGGCACCCGCTTGTCGCGGAACGTGACCAGGCGGCGGTCGCCGGCCTGGGCGAACTCGACATGGCTCGAATTGCCGAAAACGATTTCTTCCACGTAGCTGCGCGGGATGGCGTAGCGCTGATCGCCGGACCCGACAGTCAGAGCTGCGATGATCGAGAGGGTTAGCGGCAGCTGGAGGTGGAAGCTGGTGCCTTCACCAAGTTTGCTGGCAACTTCAATAGAGCCGCCGACACGTTCGATGTTTGAGCGCACCACATCCATCCCGACACCGCGACCGGAGACCGAACTCACCTGGTCGGCCGTGGACAGGCCCGGTTCGAATATGAGGTTCTGCTTCTGCTTTTCCGACATCTTCTCGATCTCGGAGCGCGAATAGAGGCCGTTGGCGATCGCTTTTGCGGCGACCTTGTCGATATTTATGCCGCCGCCATCGTCGGTGATTACGAGGCTGATCTGGTTGCCCGACTGGCGCGCGGCGAATTTCAGCATACCGATCTCGCGCTTGCCGGCCTTGAGACGTGTTGCGGGCGTTTCGACGCCGTGGTCAATCGCGTTGCGGATGATGTGGGTCAGCGGGTCGCGGACCATCTCGATCATCTCGCGGTCGAGCTCGACTTCGCTACCTTCGAAATCGACCATCACCTGCTTGCCGAGTTCATTCGACAAGTCGCGCACCAAACGCGGGAGCGAAGAGAAGAGATGTTCGAGTCGCTGCATACGCATCCGGGTGATCGAAGTGCGGACATCGGCCAGAATCGCTGACAGGCGCTCGAACGGACCGTCGATGGTTGGCTGTTCACCCGCTTCGCGCAGGCGACGGGCGAGGTCGTTGCGCGCCAGGACCATGTCCGACACACCCTTCATGACTTCGTCGAGCAGGTCGACCGGGAGGCGGATCGATCGCTGCACAGCTTGGCGCGGTATCTTGGGAGCAGCAATTTCATTCTCAGCTCTAGGAAGCGGCTCGACTCGTACGGCTTCTTCGACGATTTCGAGATCGCTCTGGACTTCGATCTCAGCGTCCGGGGCAAGCGCGGAAATCAGCTCGTCCTCGCCGCCCTTGGGGAAATCCTCGCCTGCCTCGATCGCGTCGGTCATTTCGGAGATGCGGTCGATGATCGCGAGTACGGCGGTGACCAGCGAACTGTCGGGTTCACGCCTTCCTGCACGGCATTCAGCCAAGGCGTCTTCGGCAGCGTGGCTCAGCTTTTCGAGGCGAGGGAAATCGAAGAAGCCGCAGTTTCCCTTGACTGTGTGGACGAAGCGGAAAATCGTATCGATGCGCTTCTTGTCCGACGGATCGGCTTCCCATGCGACCAGCTCGGTGCCGCTTTGCTCGAGCATCTCGCGAGTTTCCGCGACGAAATCGGCCAGCAATTCATCCATTGGTCTTGGACCCCCAATTCTTATCGGGAGCCGCTATGCACGAGGATGGTTAACGTTTCGTTGGAAGCGCCAGAGACTTTTCTTGCGCCCCGCCGAGCACTTTCCACACGACCAGAGCGGCCAGCGCGCCGCCGGCGAGATTGGCTACCAGTTCGGCAGCGTAAATCGCCTCGGCGCC
>CAYPGL010000012.1:0-15525 GCA_964410035.1 uncultured Qipengyuania sp.
CCGGCCGAGACGCGCGAACGGGCTGGCAAGGGAGCCTCCCGTGCACTGCGTCGCGAAGGCCGCGTCCCCGCCGTGATCTATGGCGGCAAGGAAGAACCCACCCTGATCCACGTGGAAGAGAAGGAGCTGGTCAAGCAGCTCGGCACCGGCCACTTCATGAACTCGATTGTCGAGATCGAGTTGGGTGGCAAAAAGGTGAAAACGCTTCCCAAGGACGTGTCGCTTCACCCCGTCAACGATCGCCCCGAGCACGTGGATTTCTTCCGCATGGTCAAGGGCGGCAAGATCGAAGTCCAGGTACCGGTGGTCTTCACCAATGAAGAAGCCAGCCCGGGCCTCAAGAAGGGCGGCGTCCTGAACATCGTCCGTCACGAGCTGGAACTGGTCTGCGAAAACGACAAGATCCCGGGTGAAATCGAAATCGACGTTACCGGCAAGGAAGTCGGCGATTCGATCCACATCAGCGAAGTCACGCTTCCGGCTGGCAGCGAAAGCGCCATCACCGACCGCGATTTCACCATCGCCACCCTCGTCGCTCCGTCGGCGCTCAAGAAGAGCGAAGGCGCCGAAGGCGAAGGCGATGAAGCAGAAATCCCCGCAGATGGTGTCGCTGCGACCGAGCAAGGTCCGGACGACGACGCTGCCGAAGAACAGGAAGAGAAGAGCGAAGACTAACTCGCTTCCTCTGTTCGCAAATCACCAAGGCGCCGGTCTCGAAAGAGGTCGGCGTTTTGCTTTTCAGATAGGTCTCGCTAGAGGGCGCCCATGCAGATCTGGACAGGCCTCGGAAATCCCGGACCGCAATATGCGATGCACCGGCACAATATCGGCTTCATCGTGTGCGACGCCATTGCCGAAATCCACGGGTTCGGACCGGTCCAGAAGAAGTTTTCGGGATGGGTTCAGGAAGGGCGCATCGGCGGCGAGAAGATCGTTTTACTCAAACCTGCGACCTACATGAACGAGAGCGGGCGCGCGGTGGGCGAAGCCATGCGGTTCTACAAGCTGGAAGTCGAAGACCTTACAGTCTTCCACGATGAACTTGATCTTGCGCCTTTCAAGGTCAAGGTACGCCGAGGCGGCGGTCTGGCGGGGCACAACGGGCTGCGTTCGATCAACCAGCATATGGGCCCGGATTTCCGCCGTGTCCGTATCGGCATCGGCCATCCCGGCAGCAAGGATCGGGTCACCGGCCACGTTCTCGGAAATTACGCAAAGAGCGAGATGGACGATCTGGCCGACATGCTCGGCGCGATCGGCGCAGAGGCCGAATGGTTGGCTCGGAATGATGACGTGCGCTTCATGAACGATATCGCCCTGCGAATGCAGGAATGATCTGTTAAGGGTCTCCCACACAGAGGAGACCCGCCGATGCCAAATCTTGACCGCCGTACCCTGCTTGCCGGAGCCGCCGCGACCGGCGCCATAGCTGCAACTTCCGCCCGTGCGCAGCAAGACAAAGTGGAAACACCGGCCCCCGATCTGTCCGGGAAGGCGATCCTCATCACCGGCTGTTCTTCCGGGTTCGGGAGGCTATCTGCAGAACACTTCGCGAGGCTCGGGGCGTCCGTGTTCGCTACCATGCGCAACATCCCGCGTCCCCAAGCAGAGGAATTGCGCCAGCTCGCGGGCGACGACAATCTCGATATCCGTGTAAAGCAGCTCGACGTGCTGCTCGACCAGGAAGTAACCGCTGCCGTTGGCGAAGCGGAAAACGAACTTGGTCGCGGGCTGGACGTGCTCGTCAACAATGCTGGCGTCGGCATCACTGGTCCTGCGGAAGTGCAGGACATGGAAGCGACCCAGCTCGCATTCGATACCAATGTCTTCGGCTATCACCGGCTCGTACGCGCAGTGCTGCCCAAAATGCGGGCGCGCAAGCAGGGGCACATCTTCAACATCTCCAGCCAACTGGGCCGCGTGATCGTTCCCTATTCCGGGCATTACTCTGCGACCAAATTCGCCGTTGAAGCGATGGGCGAACAGCTGGCTTACGAGCTGGTGCCCCACGGCATCGGTGTCACGATCATCGAACCGGGCGGGTATCCGACCCAGGTGTGGGTCAACCGCAATCGTTATTCCGCCGAATTGAAGGCGCGCGCGGCGGAGCAGCATCTCGAAGGCTATCCGCAGGTCGTTGCCCGGATGGGCGAGGAAGACGGCTCGGGCCGCAGTGCCGATCCGATGGACATCCCCCACGCCATGGCCCGCGTGCTCGGCATGCCAGCAGGAACACGCCCGGTGCGTCTGCCCGTCAGCGGGGGCGATATCCCGCAGACCGCGATAAATGAGGTAACGGCGAAAACGCAGGTCGGCTGGCTGGGCGAAAGCGGGTATGGACCGCTGATCAAAGCGGTCCATAATGTCTGACATGCTGGCATTCCCCGCCTGCCGCCGCTAAGGGCGCGGCCAGTCCATTATTTCCGGAGTTTTAGATGGGTTTCCGTTGCGGGATCGTCGGCCTGCCGAATGTCGGCAAGTCCACCCTTTTCAATGCATTGACCGAAACGCAGGCTGCGCAGGCCGCGAACTATCCGTTCTGCACGATCGAACCGAACGTGGGCCAGGTCGCCGTGCCCGATCCGCGTCTGGACAAGATCGCGGCCATCGCGGGTTCGGCCAAGATCATTCCGACACAGCTTGCTTTCGTTGACATCGCGGGGCTCGTCAAAGGTGCCAGCCAGGGTGAAGGCCTCGGCAACCAGTTCCTCGGTAATATCCGCGAGGTGGACGCCATCGTCCATGTCCTGCGCTGTTTCGAGGACGACGACATTCAGCATGTGTCGAACAAGGTCGATCCGATTGCCGATGCCGAGGTGGTCGAAACCGAACTAATGCTCTCCGATCTTGAAAGCCTGGAAAAGCGCGTCCCCGCTGCGGAAAAGCGCGCCGCAGCCGGAGACAAGGAAGCGAAGATCACCGCCAGTGTGCTGGGACAGGCGCTCGCCCTACTCCGCGATGGCAAGCCTGCTCGCCTGACCGAACCGAACGACGAGGAAGAAGCCCGCGTCCTTCGCCAGGCGCAGCTGCTTACCGCCAAGCCGGTGCTCTACGTCTGCAATGTGGGTGAAGAAGACGCGTCCAAAGGTAATGCCTTCTCCGACCTCGTGTTCGAAAAGGCCAAGGCCGAAGGTGCGCAGGCAGTAGTGGTATCGGCAGCGATCGAAAGCGAGCTGGTGTCGATGGATGCCGAAGACCGCGCCGAGTATCTCACCGAACTGGGCCTCGAGGAAAGCGGGCTCTCCCGTGTGATCAAGGCGGGTTACAAGCTGCTCGGTCTCAACACCTTTTTCACCGCCGGACCGAAGGAATCGCGCGCATGGACCTTCCCCGAAGGCGCCAAGGCCCCGCAGGCGGCGGGTGAAATCCACACCGATTTCGAGCGCGGCTTTATTCGTGCTGAAACAATTGCGTACGATGACTACATCGCGCTGAACGGCGAAAGCGGTGCCCGCGAGGCGGGGAAGCTACGGCAGGAGGGCAAGGAATATCTCGTCAAGGATGGCGACGTAATGCTGTTCAAATTTAACGTCTGATTGCGGGAAAACCGGTCGCCATGAAGAAGTTCGTCACTGCCCTCGCCCTTGCTGCGTCTGCTGTTCTCCCGGCCTGCGCCTCGCAAGTCGAAAACGTCTCGTCGGCACAGGCGGAAGAGCGCGAACCGGTGACTATCCTCGTCTCCATCGACGGGTTTCATCCCTCCTATCTTGATCGCGGGATTACACCGACGCTCTCCTCGCTTGCGACCGGCGGCGTGAGCGCGGCGATGCGCCCGTCTTTCCCCACCAAGACCTTCCCCAATCACTGGACGCTCGTGACCGGGCTCGTGCCCGATCACCACGGGATCACCGCCAACCGCATGGAAGACAAAACTCGGCCCGACGAGGTTTTCACTATGGCAACTGTAGATCCCTATTGGTGGAACGACGCCAAGCCGGTTTGGGTCGAAGCGGAAGAAGCGGGCATCCGCTCCGCAGCCATGTTCTGGCCCGGCTCGGCTGTCCCGTGGGGCGGCACTGCCGAAGGCTGGGGCCCAGTCGAAGACGGAACCTTGCCGAGCGACTGGCAGCAGTTTTCAATGCAGGTTTCGAACACCCAGCGCGTAAACTCCGTACTCGACTGGCTGCGCCGCCCGGCGGACATCCGACCCGAGTTCCTGACGCTGTATTTCGACACGGTCGACTCCGCGGGACATGATGCGGGACCGGACAGCGAGGAGGTGAACGCTGCGCTGCGCGATGTTGACGCGCATATCGCCATGCTCGTCCAAGGACTGCGCGAATTCGGCCAGCCTGCCAATCTCGTCATCGTTTCCGATCACGGTATGGCGGCCACCAGTTCCGAGCGCGTGATTGCACTCGACGACATCCTCGACAGTTCGCTCTATCGACTAGTGGAAGGAGGCGCCTATGCCACCTTTGAACCGGCAGATGGAAAAGCAGGCGAGTTCCGCGAAGCCATCCTTGCAGACCACAAACGCATGACCTGCTGGGCGAAGGAAAATATCCCCGCTCGCTACAACTACGGAACGCATGACCGCATCCCGCCCTACCTGTGCCTGCCGGAGACCGGCTGGACGATTACCCCCTCCGCCCCTACCTCCAGTTGGACAGGTGGAAGCCACGGATACGATCCCTTCGCGCCTGAAATGCTGTCGCTTTTCATCGCCCACGGCCCCGCCTTCCGGAACGGCGCTTCGCTGCCCGACTTCGACAATACCGATGTCGCCCCGCTGTTGCGGCACCTTGTGGGACTGCGTCAGGCAACCCGTGCTGACGGTTCGCTCGACACCTTGCGTCCTGCTCTGTCCACAAGCAATTGATAGCCTGAGCGGAACGCACTCCCTCCCCTGCCGTTAGGCCTGCAAACAAGGGGAGTTTCCAAGGTGGTAGACAAGTCCGAAAAGTTCAGCTGGCTCGTGCGGGTCGGCTATTTCAGCCGCGCGATCCTGTATTTCGTACTGGGGCTCATCGCCCTGACAAGCTCCAGCAAGATTGCCGAAGGCACCAACGGGATCTTCCGCGCGATCGACGATTACCCCGCAGGGACATTGATCCTGTGGATCATGGTGGTCGGGCTACTCGCTTATGCACTGTTCCGCTTCTGCTCCCCCCTGTTCGATATTGAGAACACCGGGTCGGACAGCAAAGGTTGGGCCAAGCGCATAGGCCACGCTGGTAGCGGCATCGCTCACCTCGTGCTTGCCTATTCCGCCTACAAGTTCGCCACCAGCGGCAGTTCCGGAGGCGGCGGAGGTGCGCAGGAAGCTGCATCGGGCGTGTTATCGATGGAGTTCGGCGGGGCGATCCTTGGCTTGCTCGGCGTCGCCTTTTTCGTCGCCGCCATCTTTCAGGTGAAGAAGGGCGTGACTGGTGAATTCATGAACCGCATTTCCGGCCGCGCTCCTGACGCGACGCGCTGGCTCGGCGGCGCAGGATACATCGCCCGCGGCGTGGTCTATGCGGTTATCGGCTGGTCGCTGTTCAAGGCGGGCTTCATGTCGAGCGGCGCGGGCCAAGTAAAAACCCTTGGCGATGCAGTGGCCAGTCTTGCCGGTGAAGGATTCATCTTCACGCTGACCGCGATTGGTTTGATGCTGTTCGGTCTCTTCAGCCTGGTCCTTGCTCGCTATCGCATTATTCCAGAACTCGACAGCAGCGCCGGTGTCCCCAAGTTCCGGGCTTGACCATTCACTGATACCGAAAGTGCGCCAGCCATGGTGGACAAGTCCGAGAAGTTCAGCTGGCTCGTACGTGTCGGTTTCGCCGCGCGCGGGCTTACCTATATACTGCTGGGCTATATCGCCCTGAGTACCCGCGGCGATGCCGAGGGCGGCGGCAGCGCCGTCTACGATTACATCCAGGACGTCCCAGTGGGCACACCCATCCTGTGGGCCATGACCTTCGGCCTGCTTGCCTATGTTGCGTTTCGCCTCATGTGCGCAATTAGCGACTTGCAGCACCGAGGATCCGATACGAGCGGCATTTTGAAGCGCGTCGGTGATGCGGCAAGTGCGGTCGCCCACCTGTTCCTCGCTTACGCGTGTTACCAGTTCGCCACCGGTGAAAAGCAGAGCAGCGCCGGCGACGGCGGAGGCGAAGAAATGGCGAGTTCCATTCTTCAGATGGAGCTTGGCTGGATCGTAATCGCAGCCGTAGGGCTCGGCTTCCTGGTCGGAGCATTTATGCAAGCCAAGACGGCATGGTCGGCACACTTCATGCACCGGATCAGCGCCCGTGCGCCCCGGGTCACAAAAACCATCGGACGTGCCGGACATGCGGCGCGGGCGGTTGTATTTCTCCTCATCGGCTGGTCTATGCTCGACGGAGCCTGGGCGGAGCGCGGCGACCACCTTCAGGGGCTTGGCGAAGCGATCCTATCGCTTCGCGATATGGGTTCGATCTACACTCTGGTGGCTATTGGTCTGATAATGTTTGGCATTTTCAGCCTGTTCACAGCGAGATACCGGATCATTCCGGATTTCGGACCTGAAGGACTGAAGCCGCATTTTCGTGGCTGAGCCCCCGCAAATGCGTACGCAGTCAGCGGCACTTTCAATTGCATATTGCAACGCATCGCGGGCTAGGCCAAAGATCGACGAATGATATTCTACGAAGATCTCGCGATCGGAACGACCCGCAACTTCGGTGCTTACGAAGTTACCCGCGAAGAGGTGATGGAATTCGCCTCCAAATACGACCCTCAGCCATTCCACCTCAACGACGAGGCCGCCGCACAGACCCATTTCGGCAGGCTATCGGCAAGCGGCTGGCACACCTGTTCCATGACCATGCGCATGATGGTCGAAAACATGATGAACGAGAAATCGGCCGGTCTTGGTTCGCCGGGAGTCGATCAACTGCGCTGGAAGAAGCCCGTCTATCCAGGCGATACGCTGAGGTGTGAAACCGAATTGATCGAGAAACGGCGCAGCGCATCGCGTCCGGAAATGGGTATTTTCAAGAGCCGTATCCGCACCTTCAACCAGAACGATCAAATCGTCCTGGAGATGGTTTCGAATGCGTTGATCCGTACGCGGAACCCGGAAGGTACGGACTAACTCAAGCTCCGCACTGGGTCAGACCTTCAGCTTTGTACACGACAGCATTGGTGCCATCCCGTACGGTCAGCGTACCTCGATAATCCGTGGTTTCGTACCCGCTTTGCGTTCCCTCCGCTTCATCGAGATCGAGCGAGAAGGAAAATTCGCGGCCATCGTATTTGCGCCGCGCCAGATAAGGTAGCTCTGCGCTGCCCATATCCGCTGCGAATACCATCAATTCGCCCTTGCGGATCATGTAGCCCTTATCCGCCATCCCAATCGCAACCGCTCCGAGCCCGCCGCCGTCTGACACGAAACTGCATCCCGCGCCGTAAAGATCATATTTTTCGATTTCCGGGTAGCGGATCGGATCGAGCACGAGTTCTTCGGGTGGCGGTTTCTGATTGGCTTTGACCTCGGCGACAGCCTGCTGGCGCGCAGTCTCTTGCTCTGCAGGTGAGGGTTCATCGCAGGCCAGAAGTACGAAGGGCAGTGCCAAGGCAATCCAGCGCATCAATGTCTCCCGAAGAGCTTTTCGACATCTTCCATGGAGAGCTTAACCCACGTGGGGCGCCCATGGTTGCATTGGCCCGATCGCGGGGTGCGTTCCATCTCGCGCAACAGCGAGTTCATCTCGTCGACGCGCAACACGCGTCCTGCCCTCACCGAACCGTGGCAGGCCATCGTGGCGAGCACGAGGTCGAGCTTCTCGCCGAGATGCAGCGCCTCCCCGTTCTGGGCAAGATCGTCGTCGATATCGCGGAGCAATTTTTCGGGATCGGTTCGCGCGATGGCATGCGGCAGGCTTCGCACCAGCATGGCCGACGGGCCGAAACGTTCGATGGCCAGACCGTGTTTTGCCAAACTTCCAGCTGCTTCTTCCAGCCGGTCGCAGCTCGTTTCTTCGAGTTCCACCACTTCGGGGATAAGCAGCGCCTGACTGCGTGCCACCGCCTCCTCCGCCCCTGCCGCCTTCAGTCGCTCGAGCACAAGGCGCTCATGCGCCGCATGTTGGTCGACAAGGACCAGACCATCCGTGGCCTCGGCTACGATATAGGTTTTCGCGACCTGTCCGCGTGCAATACCGAGAGGATAATTCGTTTCGGTGGCGGACACCGGAACGGCTTCCTCCGCCCGCCCGCGCGGCGCTGCCATGACTTCTGCCTCATAACCGCGCCAGACGGTGCCAGCCTCTGATACACGTGGCTGCGGGGCGGACCAATCCCGCCCCTCGAAAATCGAGCGCAATGCCGGTGCGGGTCCCTCTCTTTTCGGTTCCTGCTGCCAACGCGACATCGCCCCAGCATCTGGAGACTGCGCGCTCCGCTTATCGCCGGTCGCCAGCGCTTGCCTGAGACCAGAGACGATAAATCCGCGCACCGCCTGCGCATCGCGGAAACGCACCTCTGTCTTGGCTGGATGGACGTTTACGTCCACTTCCTCGGGGGGAAGTTCGAGGAACAACGCCAGCACGGCGTGCCGATCACGCGCGAGCATATCGGCGTATGCGCCGCGTACTGCGCCGGTCAGCAGGCGATCCTTCACCGGGCGGCCGTTGACGAAGAGGTACTGATGATCGGCAATTCCGCGATTGTAGGTGGGCAGGCCCGCAATTCCGGTCAGGCGCATGTTCCCACGGTCCAGATCAATTGCGACGCCGTTTTCCTTGAGTTCGCGGGCGATTACCTGCGCCACGCGGTTCGCGAGCCCTTCACCACCCTGAAGACCAAGGATGCGGCGATCCCCGTGATCGAGCGTAATGGCCAAATCGGGCCGTGCCATCGCTAGGCGCTTCACCACATCCAGACAAGCGGCATACTCGCTGCGCGGGGTACGCAGGAACTTGCGGCGCGCGGGAATCTTGCCGAACAGATTTTCCACCCGAACCTTCGTCCCCGGTGGCAGCGCAGCGGGATCTTCGCTGATCAATTCGCCGTGATCGACGACGCGCTTCCAGCCCTGCTCAACGCCTTGGGGTCGACTCTCCAGAATGAATCGCGCAACACTGGCGATGCTTGGCAGGGCCTCTCCACGAAAGCCAAGCGTAGACACCTGCTCGATGGCTTCGTCGGGCAGTTTCGAAGTTGCATGCCGTTCCAGCGCGAGCGCCATTTCGTCCGAGCTCATTCCGCAGCCGTCATCGGTCACCTCGAGACTCGCCAGCCCGCCCTCCACCAGCTTGACCGCGATGCGCGAAGCACCTGCGTCGATCGCGTTTTCTACCAGTTCCTTGAGCGCGGAAGACGGGCGCTCGACCACCTCTCCGGCAGCAATGCGGTTGACGATATTATCGGGCAGGCGGCGTATTTCAGGCATGGACAGGCAACGATAGCGACGAAGCGCGAGGAATCCGAGACGGCGCGTTTGCCTATCCCCCAATTGCCCTAAGGAAATTTTTGGCTTTCGGTGCGTAATATCGCTAAGGCTCCGCCACCGTTTCCTCACGGGTGCAAGCGCGCGGCTCCTCACAACCGTCGACTGACCCCGACATCACACGGATTATCGAACGAATATGGGCCTCTGGAACAATATCTTCAAATTTGGCGTGCAGAACATGGCGATCGACCTCGGGACCGCCAATACGCTGGTTTACGTGCAGGATCAGGGCATCGTCCTGAATGAACCGAGCGTGGTTGCGCTCGAAACGATCAACGGCATGAAGCGCGTCAAGGCCGTTGGCGATGATGCGAAGATGATGATGGGCAAGACGCCCGACTCGATAGAAGCCATCCGGCCCCTTCGTGACGGCGTGATCGCCGATCTCGACGTGGCAGAGGAAATGATCAAGCACTTCATCCGCAAGGTGAACGGCCGCAAGAGCCTGATGCGCTATCCCGAAATCACGATCTGCGTCCCATCGGGCTCGACCTCTGTCGAGCGGCGCGCGATCCGCGATGCGGCGTCGAATGCCGGTGCGAGCCAAGTATATCTGATCCTCGAGCCAATGGCTGCGGCCATCGGTGCCGACATGCCGGTTACAGAGCCGGTCGGTTCCATGGTAGTCGATATCGGCGGCGGTACGACCGAAGTCGCGGTTCTGTCACTGAGGGGCCTCGCCTACACCACTTCGGTCCGCACCGGCGGCGATAAGATGGACGAAGCCATCGTCTCCTACGTCCGACGACACCACAACCTGCTGATCGGCGAAAGCACGGCGGAGCGCATCAAGAAGGACTACGGGGTTGCGCGTCCGCCCGAAGACGGCATCGGCGAACAGATCACCATCAAGGGCCGCGACCTCGTCAACGGCGTGCCCAAGGAAATCACGATCAACCAGGGTCACATCGCAGAAGCGCTGAGCGAACCGATCGGCGCAATCGTCGAAGGCGTGCGCATCGCGCTTGAAAACACGGCGCCTGAACTGGCAGCCGACATCGTCGACCAGGGCATCGTGCTCACCGGCGGCGGTGCGCTGATCGGCGGACTTGATGAATATCTTCGCGAGGAAACCGGCCTGCCCGTCACGATTGCGGAGGACCCGCTGTCCTGTGTGGCGCTGGGAACCGGACGTGCGATGGAAGATCCGATCTATCGTGGCGTCTTGATGACCGCCTAAGGGGGAACGGCCATGGCGCCGAGCGGCCAGCGGCGCTCCAGCTATTCCAAGCGAGCGCAATACAACCTTTTCACCGGCTACATCGTCGCCGGAGCCGGTGCGCTGATCGGCGCGGTCTTACTTGGAATATCGTTTTTCCAACCGAACATATTCGGCGGGCCGAGAAGTGCGGCCCAGGACGCAGCTTCTCCGGCGACGGAGACGGTCGCGGTGGCACGAACCGGGTCGAAATCCCTGTGGGATTCGATCAGCGGCTATTACCGCGCCGGTTCGAAAAACGCGGAACTGAAGCGTGAAATGGAACTTGCGCGCATTCGCCTTGCGGAAGCAGAGGCACTGCGGCGCGAAAATGCACGTCTGAAAGGCTTGCTCGACCTGCAAGACGAAGAGCGCAAGCCTGTTGCAGTCGCAAGACTTGTCGGATCGACCGCTTCGAGCACGCGTCGTTTCGCCTATCTCGGCGCTGGATCGCAGGACGGCGTAGAAGTAGGCATGCCCGTACGTTCCGCGCGCGGCGTCGTTGGTCGCATCCTCGAAGCCGGAACGACATCGTCCCGTGTGTTGTTGTTGACCGACAGCGAAAGTGTGTTGCCGGTAATCCGGGCCGGAGACGAAACAGTCGCTTTTGCCGAGGGTCGCGGAGACAGCCTCCTGCGTATCAAGCTCATCAATCTCGGGATCAACCCGCTGGCCGTGGGGGACATGTTCGTGACCAGCGGCGCTGGCGGCTACTATCCGCCGGGCATAGCTGTCGGTATCGTCACCGAACTCACGGACGATGGCGCGCTCGCACGAATCGTAAGCGATCCCGCGGCGACCGATTTCGTTTCGGTAGAGCCAATCTTTGAACCGGAAGCTGTAGTTGGGTCGCAAACACCGATCGAAGAGGAGCTGGGCGACTGATGGAGCGGATCGAACCGCGCGCCCGGAGCGATGCCTACGGTAGCCGGATCAACCGTTCGCATTCGCAACTGCTCGCCAATATCATTCCATGGGGCTCGATCCTGATCGGGTCCCTGCTGCCAATCTTTCCGATTGCCACAGCGCTGCCCATGGTCCCTCCGCTCGGATTTCTCATGCTGCTCGCATGGCGGCTCGTGAGACCAGGGTTGCTTCCCGTATGGGCCGGCTTCCCACTTGGGCTGTTCGATGATCTCTACAGCGGGCAGCCCTTCGGTTTCGCGATACTCACTTGGTCCATCACTCTCCTTGCAATCGAGGCCGTAGAGATGCGCTGGCCATGGCGCGCATTCTGGCAGGATTGGTTCACGGCCGGTTTATTGGCGAGCGGCTATCTTTTCACGGGCTGGCTGCTTTCAGGCGCCACCCCCACCCTGCCCTCGCTCGTCGCCATCGTGCCCCAACTCGTGTTTACCGTTCTGATCTATCCGCTCGTAGCCGTTTTTGTATCCCGCCTGGACGCACTCCGTCTGAGGCGCTGGAGGCGCGTCTGATGGGTTTATTCGGACGCCGCAGAATCGGTGCAAAGCCGCGCGAGCTGGTCAGCCAGACGACTCTAGATAATGCTTTCGATCGGCGTAGCTTCGTGATTGGCGCGGGCATGGGGGGGATCGGGATCATCCTGGCTTCCCGCATGGCCTATATTGCCATTGCGGAAAATGAACGCTGGGTGCTGGAGTCCGAAAGCAACCGGGTGAACCTGTCGCTTATTCCTCCGCGGCGGGGCTGGATACTTGACCGGAATGGCGCACCGCTTGCTTCCAACCGCGCCGACTTTCGCGTCGATGTCATCCCGGAGCGGCTGGCCGATCCGGAAAGTGCGCTAGAGGTTCTGGCGACCATCCTCGATCTGTCGACTAACAACGTGGCCGACATCTCGAAGCGGATCGAAGAGGCTCGGGGCTTCCAGCCCATCGAAGTGGCGACCGGACTCGATTACGATCAATTCGCCGCCATAAGCGTCCGCCTACCCGACCTGCACGGGGTTGTGCCGCAACGCGGTTTCTCGCGGTTTTATCCGACCGGCCCCAGCGTCGGCCACCTGATCGGCTACGTGGGCCCAGCGTCGGCGGAGGAGTATGAGGCAAATCCCGACCCCCTCTTAATCACACCCGGCTACAAGATCGGGAAGGACGCGCTCGAAGCGCAATTCGAGCAGGAACTGCAAGGCGATCCGGGCGCACGTCGTGTCGAGGTTACTGCTTCGGGCAGGATCGTACGCGATCTCGAGACCCGCGAGGACAAGCAAGGCGCACCCGTCCGGCTGACGATCGACGGACCATTGCAGGATTACGCCGCCCGCCGCATCGGGCTAGAAAGTGGTTCGTGCGTCGTCATGGACTGTGAAAACGGCGATATCCTCTGCATGTCCTCAATGCCGAGCTTCGATCCGAACAGCTTTTCTGCAGGGATCGGCCGCGTCGAATATTCCATGCTGCGCGATGACGAGCGCGTACCCTTGCGGAACAAGGTCCTCAAGGGTCTTTACCCGCCCGGATCCACAATCAAACCGATGCACTGCATGGCTTTCCTCGATGCAGGAGTGAAGCCGGACGAAGCTATTATCTGCGGCGGCGGACGAAGGATCGGCAACCGGTTCTTTAACTGCTGGAGCAATCATGGCCGGGTGGACATGGCCAAGGCCATCTACCAAAGCTGCGACAGCTATTTCTATCACTTTGCCCAGCAGATAGGCTTTGGCAAAGTGGCCGAATGGGCGCACAAGATGGGCCTCGGTGAAGAGTTCGATCTGCCCGTCACCAGCCAGTTCTACGGTACGGTTCCGGATCCTGCGTGGAAGCAGCGGAAGTACGATCAGGCCTGGCAGCCGTACGATACGGTCAATGCGTCCATCGGTCAGGGGTATTACCTCGTGAATCCCCTGCAACTTGCCGTAATGAGCGCGCGGCTGGCTACGGGATACAAGGTCATGCCGCATCTCCGAATGGATGACCATAGGCCCAAGTTCGAGCACTTCGATTTCAGTGCGGATGAAATCGGCTACGTTCGCCAGGCGATGAGCGATGTGGTGAACGGCCCGGGTACTGCCGGCCGGGCGAGGTTGCCAATTGAAGACATCCAGATGGCAGGCAAGACGGGTACGGCTCAGGTCGTGTCGCTGAGCGTTTCGGACGGCAAGAGCGGTCCATGGAAGTATCGTGACCACGGTCTGTTCGTGTTCTTTGCGCCCTTCGACAAGCCGAAATATGCAGGCGCGGTCGTCATCGAGCATGGCGGGGGATCTGGTTCTGCCTATCCCATCGCGCGGGACGTAATGACCTTCTTGTTCGATCCGGTAAAAGGCATGGAAGCGCTGCTCCCGCTGGAAGAGCAATGGGGCGGAAACGCTCAACAAAGGCTCAACGCGAAGTACCGTGCCTATGCAGCTGCCGCAGGCGAACTGGTCGAGCCCGTACCGCTGCGCACCGAACAGATTTTCGATCAGGTGGATGCCGAAGCTCGTTTGGCTCAGCGTCAATCGGAAGAGTTGGCTAGGCAGTTGCGCAACTCGCGGGCGGAAGGTTCGCGGCCACCGTCTGCAGCTGGTACAGTCTCTTCCCCGCCAGAGGATGCGGGCGAATGAGTTCTATTGTTCCGGCACCGGTCGCCCGCCAGCCATGGATGATGCTGTTTCCGTTGTTCGCCTTGATCGGCTTCGGCGCGCTCGTTCTAACCTCGGCAGCCGCTGGCAATTTCGATGCCTATGCCCAGTCGCATTTGATCCGCTTTGCGGTTTTCTTCGTCATGGCGGTCGTAATCTCGCGCTTTGGCCGAAACCCGGTCGGGCTGCTCGCCTACCCGGCCTATGTTGCCACCCTGCTTCTGGTCATCGCAGTCGAAATCGTCGGACAGGTGGGCGGCGGGAGCCAGCGGTGGCTGGAGCTAGGGCCGATCCGCATTCAGCCTTCGGAAATCATGAAGCCGGCGGTCGTGCTAGCCTTGGCCCAATATTACGGCTCGCTTCCCGTCGGTATGGTGCCGACCTGGCGCGCCCTCATGCCTGCCGCTGCGATCATTCTGCTCCCCATCGCATTCGTGCTTCTGCAACCTGATCTTGGTACGTCGCTCGCCATCGCCTTTGGTGGCTTCGTGGTGCTGTTTCTTGCAGGACTCCCGCTACGCTGGTTCGTGCTCTCGGGTGTCGCGGCGATTGCCTTGGCGCCGGTTGCGTTCTTCGTCGGACTTCAAGACTATCAACAGAAGCGCGTCCTGACCTTCCTCGATCCGGAAAACGATCCTCTGGGCGACGGATATCAAATCACCCAGTCGAAGATCGCGATCGGATCGGGGGGCATGTTCGGCAAGGGGTTCAACGAAGGCTCGCAAAGCCACCTAAACTATCTACCCGAACCGCATACCGATTTCGTCTTCGCAACTATGGCTGAAGAATGGGGCTTTGCCGGTGGGCTGTTCACAATCGGCGCCTTTGGCCTGATCCTCATGTGGGGCCTCAAGATAGCGAAACAGAGTACCGACCGCTTCGCCAAGCTGCTGGCCGCGGGCATGACGGCCACCATCTTCTTCTACGTCGCCATTAATCTGCTGATGGTGATGGGCTTCGCCCCGGTGGTTGGCATTCCCCTCCCCTTCATCAGCCACGGCGGCAGTTCGATGATGACCAACATGATCTGCATCGGCGTATTGATGATGGTTCACAGATGGAACCGGAAGTCACCGCGGACTGGCCTGATCCATAGCTAACTAGAGTTCGACCAAGCCGAGCTTAAGCGCGCGAACGGTCGCCGTTACCCTGTCGTTCGATTCGAGTTTCTCGTAGACACGTTTTACATAGGTTTTGACCGTTTCCGGCGAGATGTGAAGAATTTCCGCGGTCTCGGTCGCTGACTTGCCGCGCCCCATCCATGTCAGGACTTCTCGCTCGCGCGCAGACAAAATCACTTCGGGCTTTGCGTTGTCCATGACCTTGCAGATCTGGAGATGGGCCGTCTGGAGTAGAGTGTGTAGA
>CAYPGL010000013.1:0-11195 GCA_964410035.1 uncultured Qipengyuania sp.
AATTCCGCAATCACTTCGAGAAGGATCGGGCGCTCCTGCGCCGTTTCCAGAAGATCGACGTCAATGAGCCGACGATCGAGGACACAGTTGCCATTCTGAAGGGCCTAAGGAGCGCCTTCGAAGAGCATCACAAGGTCAAGTACACGCCCGATGCGCTCAAGACCGCAGTCGAGCTTTCGGCGCGCTACATCAATGACCGCAAATTGCCCGATAAGGCGATCGATGTGATCGACGAAGTTGGCGCGATGCAGATGCTGGTCCCGCCGAGCCGCCGCAAGAAGAAGATCACCTCGAAGGAGATCGAGGCAGTAATCGCCACCATGGCGCGCATTCCGCCCAAATCTGTGTCCAGCGACGACAAGAAGGCGCTCCAGAACCTCGACCGCGACCTTAAGCATGTCGTGTTCGGACAGGATGCCGCCGTCGACAGGCTGTCGACCGCGATGAAACTCAGCCGCGCTGGTCTGCGCGATCCGGACAAGCCGATCGGCTCGTTCTTGTTCAGTGGCCCCACCGGCGTCGGCAAGACCGAAGTGGCGCGCCAGCTTGCATCGATCATGGGGATCGAACTGAAGCGCTTCGACATGTCTGAATACATGGAGCGTCACAGCGTTTCGCGCCTGATCGGCGCGCCTCCGGGTTATGTCGGATATGATCAGGGCGGCTTGCTGACCGATGCAATCGACCAGAACCCCCATTGCGTGCTGCTGCTCGACGAAATCGAGAAGGCGCATCCGGACCTGTTCAACATTCTGTTGCAGGTGATGGATAATGGCCGTCTGACCGACCATCACGGCAAGACGGTGGATTTCCGGAATGTGGTATTGATCATGACCACCAATGCCGGCGCGTCCGACATGGCCAAGCAGGGTATCGGCTTCGGAGACGTGTCGAAGGAAGATGCGAGCGAGGAAGCGGTGAAACGAATGTTCACACCCGAATTCCGCAACCGCCTCGATGCGATCGTGCCCTTTTCCTATCTCGGCAAGTCCACTGTCGCCCGAGTGGTCGACAAGTTCATCCTCCAGCTCGAACTCCAGCTGGCCGAACAGAATGTCGACATCCAATTCGACAAGCAAAGCCGTGCCTGGCTGGCCGACAAGGGCTATGACAAGCTCTACGGTGCACGCCCTATGGGCCGCCTGATCCAGGAAAAGATCAAGCAGCCGCTGGCCGAAGAATTGCTGTTTGGCAAGCTGGCCGATGGCGGCGAGGTTTCGGTGACGATGAAGGATGGCAAGCCGTCTTTCGAACTGACCCCGGCACCGCCCAAGGCCAAACCGAAACCGAAGAAGAAGCCGGCAGCAAAGAAGAAAGTCTCTCCAAACAAGCCCGGGGCCGACGCCAACGGGGCCAAGGATGCAGGCGAAGACGAAAGCTGAACGTCGCGATGCCACGAATTGAGAGGGGTCGACGCAGGTCGGCCCCATTTGCATGCTCGTCCGCCTTTGCCTTGCTCCTTTCTCGATAAGCCCATAGTTTCCGGCCTCGGTGGGGCCGGGGAAATTCATGGCAATTCTTGAAGTAGCACATCTCGTAAAGCGCTTCGGCGACATTCTGGCAGTGGACGATTTGTCCTTTTCCGTCGCACCGGGAGAAATTTTCGGCTTCCTCGGCGGTAATGGAGCGGGCAAGACGACCACGCTGAGAATGGTGCTCGACATCATTCGTCCAACATCGGGCAGCATTACCGTACTTGGCGGTACGCCCGACCGCCGAAAAGCTGGCGCCATTGGCTTCCTGCCGGAAGAACGCGGCCTCTATTCGGGCATGAGCGCCATCGAGACGATCGTATATTTCGGCCGGCTCAAGGGCATGACCGCCTCCGACGCACGCTCCCGCGGGATGGAACTGCTCGAGCGCTTCGACCTGGGTGACAGGGCCAAGAGCGACATCGGCGACATGTCGAAAGGGATGGCGCAGAAGGTCCAGCTGGCAACTTCGCTGGTAAATCAGCCGCAGCTACTGATGCTAGATGAGCCCTTCTCAGGCCTCGACCCGGTCAACCAGGGGCTGCTCGAGAACGAAATCCTTCGCGCATCCGAGCGTGGTGCCGCCGTGATATTTTCCACTCATGTCATGCAGCACGCGGAACGCCTTTGCGACCGGCTGCTCTTGCTTCGCAAGGGACGCAAGCGTTTCGAAGGCACGCTGGAGCAAGCTCGCGCGCAATTGCCGGTGAGTCTGGTCGCAGTAGCCAGGCATGATCCCAGCAATATTCCGGGCGTCGCATCGGCCCGTCCTCAGGGCGACGGCGCCGGGGACTGGCAGGAATGGGACGTGAAGCTCGATCCGGGCGTCGCGCCGGGAAGCGTGCTAGAATATTGCACGGCGAACGGCATCGGACTGCGTCGCTGGGATGAACGCCATGCAAGCCTCCACGATGTCTTCGTCGAGCTTGTGGGCGGTGAGGGAGTGGAGCAGTGATAAACAATATACTTCTCGTTGCCCGCCGCGAGATTCGCCAGATCCTGGCGATGAAGAGCTTCTGGCTCACCCTGTTGATACTACCCGTCGCGCTTGCTCTCGGCCCCATCCTCGGAGAATCGCTCGACGATAACGAGCCTACCCGCGTGGTAGTAGTGGACCGCTCCGGCGGCGCAGCCGCTGCAGCGCTCGAAGCTCGCTTCGCCGAGAATGACGACCGCGATATCCTTCGTAGCTTGTCTCGCTATGTCCAGCGTTACGAACTCGAAAGCGCCGCTCCGGACGCTCCCTGGACGCAGCACGACCGGTGGTACACCGCCGCCGATATCGAAGCATTCCGTGCAGCTGGAGGGGTCGAAACTGCGCTTAAGCGTATCGATGCGGTGCGAGCCGAAGGTGTTCCCGAATTCCTACCCGATGCGCGCGAATACGCCTTCCTGCCTGTCCCCGACGAGCTCGCCAACCGAGATGATGAAGCCTTTGCCGACGCGGCACAGGCCTTGTTCGACGGCGATACCGAAGACGCTCCCGAAGTGATTGTCCGGGTGGGCGAGAATTATCCCGCCGATCCGCGGATTGGACTCTATTCGGCCAATCAACCGCGATCAAGCTTCGTTACTGCCCTGCAGGAAACCCTGACCGGGGACCTGCGCACACGCTTGCTTGCCGAGCGCGGAATTTCCGGTGCGGAAGCCGCAGCCATTCAGGCGGCCACGCCCGCTATTGAAGTTACTACCCCGCCTCCCGGGGATGGAGCGCGCGAAGCGCTGCTGGTGCGTTCGATCGTACCGCTTGCCCTAGCCTATATCCTCATGATGAGCCTGATGCTATCGGGCAGCTGGATGCTGCAGGGTTCGGTCGAGGAGCGATCAAACAAGCTACTGGAATCGCTACTGGCCTGCATCCGGCCCGAAGAATTGATGTATGGGAAGCTCCTCGGCGGCCTCAGCGTCGGTCTGTTGATGATCGCGGTCTGGGCCGGCTGTGCGGGCATCGCGGCTTACGCAACGCACGGCGTAATATCTGACCTGATCCGTCCCGCGCTCGAACCGGTATCCTCGCTCGGGATCATATTCGCGATCCTCTATTTCTTTATCGCGGGCTACATCGCGATCTCGGCGATTTTCGTTGCCATTGGGGCCATGGTAGATTCGATGAGCGAAGCACAGGGCTATCTCATGCCGGTGCTGCTCGCGATCCTGCTGCCGATCACTTTCCTGCTGCAGGCAATCCTTGCGGGTAAGGAAGGGTTGATGGTGCAGGTGCTGACATGGGTCCCGCTGTGGACTCCCTTCGCCGTGCTGGCGCGCCTGGGAATGGGAATCGAAACCTGGGTCTTAGTCGGAACCGGGATCCTGCTCGCGGCGGCGATTGCCCTCGAACTGATGTTCCTAGGGCGCCTGTTTCGGGCGAGCCTGCTTGCGACAGGGCAAAAGCCGACTTTGAAGCGAGTGATTGAACGCTTCCGCTCCAAGCCGCAGTAGCGCAATGAGAACCTGAACGGGAACGCAAAGCGAGCGCTTTCGCTTGAGAAAACGATGGCCGCGCCGTTTTCATGGATTAAACCCGAACCGCACGGGATCTATATCGAGCCCGCCGATTGCTGGGTCGATCCATCCCGCGCCGTCGACCGGGCCTTGGTGACGCATGGTCATGCGGATCACGCGCGCGGCGGTCATGGCCAGACGGTCGCGACACCTGCGACACTGGCGATCATGGACTTGCGTTATAACACCCGCGAAGGTGCGACGCCCGCCGAATATGGCGAAAGGATTCGGCTTGAGGGCGGTGTAGATGCGACATTTGTTCCGGCGGGCCACGTTCTCGGCAGCGCGCAGATTCTGCTCGAACATGCGGGCGAGCGCGTCGTCGTTACCGGTGATTACAAGCGCCGCGCCGATCCAACCTGCCCGCCGTTCGAAGTGACCGCCTGCGATATCTTCATCACCGAGGCGACCTTCGGCCTGCCGGTGTTCTGCCACCCGCCAATTGGGGAGGAGATGGAGAAGCTGCTGGACCGCCTCTCCGCCCATCCCGACCGCTGCGTACTCGTCGGTGCCTATGCGCTAGGCAAGGCGCAGCGCGTAATCGCGGAGCTGCGCGCGGCCGGCCACAATCAGCCGATCTACCTTCACGGCGCGATGGAGACGATGTGTCGCCTCTACGAGGAACACGGCGTCGATCTGGGCGAGCTGCGATTAGTCATGGACTATTCCAAGGAGGATATCCGCGGGCATATCGTGGTGTGCCCGCCAAGCGCGCTCAACGACCGCTGGAGTCGGCGCCTCCCCGATCCGATCACCGCCATGGCGAGCGGCTGGATGCGCGTGCGCCAACGTGCTCGCCAGCGTAACGTCGAGCTGCCGCTGGTGATCTCCGACCATGCCGACTGGGGCGAGTTGACCCGCACGATCAAGGAGGTCGATGCGCAGGAGAACTGGATCACCCACGGGCGCGAGGATGCGCTGCTGCGCTGGTGCCAACTTCACCAGCGCCGTGCCCGGGCCCTGGCCCTTGTCGGCTACGAAGACGAGGACGACTAGCGGTGGAGGAATTCGCCGCCCTGATCGATGCGCTGGTCTACACGCGCAGCCGGAACGAGAAGCTGCGGCTCATCGCCGAATATCTCCGCGCAACACCTGACCCCGACCGGGGCTGGGCCTTGGCGGCACTGTCGGACGGGCTCGATTTCCCGGCGGTTAAGAGCTCGACCATCCGCAACCTGCTCAAGGACCGCGTCGATCCGGTACTGTGGACGCTGAGCCGCGATTTCGTGGGCGACACTGCCGAGACGGCAAGTCTGCTCTGGCCCGCCCCGGATACGCCCCCTGCCCCGCCTTCCGTCAGCGAAGCGGTGGAGCTTCTGACCGTAATGAATCGCAAGTCGGTGGTAGCAGAACTGCCCAAGCTGCTGGACCGCCTCGATTCTACCGGTCGCTATGCCCTGCTCAAACTTGCCACAGGAGGCATGCGAATCGGGGTTTCCTCCCGGCTCGCCAAGACGGCCTTTGCCCAGGCCTTCGAAGTCGCGGTAGATGATGTCGAGGAATACTGGCACGGCCTTGCTCCGCCATATACTGAACTCTTCGCTTGGGCAGCCGAGGGCGATGCGCCGCCCGATATCGAAAATCTCCCTACTTTCCGCCCTTTCATGCTCGCGCACCCGCTGGAAGAAACGGTGGTCGATCTGGCTGATTATGCCGCTGAATGGAAATGGGACGGGATCAGGGTGCAACTGGTCCGTGCAGGCGGTGAAACGCGGCTTTTTTCGCGGTCTGGAGACGATATTTCAGCGACTTTTCCGGAATTTCTCGACATTCTTCCCATGAATGCAGTGGTCGATGGCGAATTGCTGGTACGCGGCAATACTCAAGGCGGCGAAGCAGGCGGAGCGGCAAGTTTCAACGCGCTCCAGCAGCGACTCGGACGCAAGACCGTGTCGAACAGGATGCTGAAAGATTATCCTGCCTTCATAAGGCTTTACGATGTGCTCTTGCTCGAAGGGGAGGATATGCGCCCCCGCCCTTGGACCGAGCGGCGCGGGCAGCTTGAGGCGCTGACGTCACGCCTTCCCGGTTCGCATTTCGATATTAGTTCCGTGGTCGAAGCCACGGATTTCGACCATCTTTCGCAAATCCGCGAGGGCAGCCGCGATGACGCCATCGAGGGGCTGATGCTCAAGCGCAGGGACAGCCCCTATATCGCGGGGCGGCGCGTCGGATACTGGTACAAATGGAAGCGCGACCCGCTGCTGGTCGATTGCGTACTGATGTATGCCCAGCGGGGGAGCGGCAAGCGGTCGAGCTTTTTCTCAGATTATACCTTCGGCTGCTGGGATGGCGATCCCGACCTTGGCGCGGACCTGTTACCGGTAGGCAAGGCCTATTCGGGCTTTACCGATGCCGATTTGAAGAAACTCGATCGTCATGTCCGCAGCAACACAGTGAACCGCTTCGGACCAGTGAGAGAGACCGACAAGAGCCTGGTATTCGAAGTCGCCTTCGACAGCGTTCACGAGAGCAAGCGGCACAAATCCGGCCTCGCCATGCGTTTCCCCCGTATTCACCGAATCCGCTGGGACAAACCACCACACGAAGCCGACCGGATCGAGACCCTGCGCACCCTGATTGCAGGCTGATCAGTCGAAGGCTTCATTCACCGCTGCGGAATGGTGCTTCGCGTTTTCCGCATAATGGGCCACGCCCATGCGCATGCCCGCCACGGCGGCATCGTCGAGATCGCGCATTTTGCGCGCTGGGCGGCCTCCCCAAAGCTCGCGTTCGCCCATGACCTTGCCCTCCGTAAGCATGGCGCCTGCCGCCAACATGGCGTCACTCCCGATCACCGCCTTGTTCATCGCGATTGCGCCGAGACCGACGAAGCCGCGATCCTCGATCACGCATCCATGGACCATTGCCATGTGACCGATCAGCACGTCGTCTCCGATCAGGAGCGGGCTGCCGTCGGGATCGCCGGGCCGCGGTGGATCGCAGTGAAGCACGCTGCCGTCCTGGACATTGGTCCGCTCGCCGATCACGATACGGCTGAGGTCGGCCCGCAGCACGCAATTGTACCAGATGGAGCTTTCTGCACCGATCGTGACGTCGCCGACGATAGTGCAGCCGGGCGCGATGAAAGCGCTTTCGTGAATTGTCGGTGTTTTGCCGTGGATTGGGACGATGTTAACGCCGGGGCGGCTCGTCATGACTGGCTCTCCCATTGTTCTTGTGTGAGGCTGTAGAGGATCGTGGTGCGATCTTCCGGCGGGTAATCGGGATCGTCGAAGTCGAGATCCTTTCGGCGGACCATGCCGAGTTTTTCCATCAGCTTCCAGCTTGGCACATTCGCTTGGCTGGTCAGCGCGACGAGATGCGGCGCACCCACGCGTCCGAAGGCCCAGTCGATTACGGCGCGGACCGCCTCCTCGGCATAACCTCGTCGCCAGCGATCTTCGCGGATGAGCCAACCGATTTCGTGATCGCCCTGATTGCGGGCCAAGGGGTTGTCGACCAGCTTGATTCCCGCATGGCCGACCATTTCGCCGGTGGATTTTTCGATCAGGAAGAGGAAGCTGAAGCCGTACTTAGCGTAAAGGTGCATGCCCTTGGCGTGCTTTGCTTCGATTTCGTGCAGTTCCTTTGGGCCGCCGAGTCGAGCCATTACCATGGGGGTATTCAGCACCCGCATCTGCTCTGCGGCGTCACCCTCATCAATCGTGCGTAAGATCAGCCGGTCGGTTTCCGCGATAATATCAGGCATCCACGCCCTGCCAGCTCTCACGGTCGATCGCATAGACGATGATCGTATCGTCGCCAAAATCCGAGTTGGGAAAATCGAGGTCCTCGCACCGCTCCATCCCGAGCCGCGCCATCAGCCCCCAGCTGGCCGTGTTCGGCTGGACCGTCAAAGCGATGACCCGGTTGGCAGCGAAGCGTTCGAAGGCGAGATCGAGCGCTGCGGCAGCCGCTTCCTTCGCATAGCCCTGTCCCCAGGCATCTTCGCGCAGGCGCCAGCCGACCTCCATTTCGCCAAGGGGACCGCCCTGCTGGTTGCACCGCTTGAGCCCGCAAAAGCCCAGGATGAGGCCATCAGACTTTCGCTCGATCGCCCAGAAAGTGTGGCCGTGTTCTGCCTGATAAGACAGCAGTCTTTGCTGCGCCGCGGCGCGTTTGACGTCATCGCATACGCCGCCCAGCCACTCCATGACGGCAGGGGTATTGGTGGCCTTCCAGAACGGCTCCCAATCCTCTTCGCGCCAATCGCGCAGAATCAAGCGTTCGGTTTCGTAGCGAAATTCAGCCATTGAGGACGCGGGCCGCAACGGGCGCATGATAGGTTAGGATGCCCGAACAGCCGGCCCGTTTGAAGGCAACCAGCTTTTCCATCAGCAGTGCCTCGCGCTCCGCCACGCCAGCGGCCACGCCCGCTTCGATCAGGGCATACTCGCCGCTTACCTGATAGGCGAAGATCGGCACTCCGAATTGCTGCCTGGCCCGCCAGATAACGTCGAGATAGGCGAGCCCCGGCTTGACCATGACACTATCGGCCCCCTCGGCGATGTCGAGCGCGATTTCGCGCAAGGCCTCATCGCCATTGGCGGGATCCATCTGGTAGCTCTTCTTGTCGCCCTTGAGCAGCCCGCCCGAACCCACGGCGTCGCGGAAGGGGCCGTAGAAGGCCGAGGCGTATTTGGCGGAATAGGCCATGATCTGGACATTGGGATGGCCTTCCATCTCCAATGCCATGCGGATGGCTTTCACGCGGCCGTCCATCATGTCCGACGGAGCTATGATATCGGCACCGGCAGCCGCCTGATTTGCCGCCTGGTCGACGAGGACCGCGACGGTTTCATCGTTGAGAACATACCCTTGCGCATCGATCAGCCCGTCCTGCCCGTGGCTGGTGTAGGGGTCGAGCGCGACGTCTGTGAGAATGCCGATATCGTTCCCGCAGGCATCGCGCACCGCCTTGATGGCTCGGCACATCAGATTGTCGGGGTTGAAGGCTTCATCGCCCCTCTCGCTGCGCTTTTCGGCAGGCGTATTGGGGAACAGCGCTATGCAGGGGATACCGAGGTCGACGGCTTCCTTAGCACGCTTCGCAATACCGTCGACAGACCAGCGCGAAACGCCTGGCAGGCTCCCTACCGGTTCTTCGACGCCTGCTCCACTGGTCACGAAAAGCGGCCAGATCAGGTCTTCAGCAGTCAGTACGGTCTCGCGGTGCATCGCCCGGCTCCAGGGATGGGCACGGGTACGGCGAAGGCGCGTGGCGGGATATGCGGCGTCGGTCATGCGGCAAAGCCTTGCCGCAAAGCTGAAAGCTTATCAATCAGACGATGGGGCGCGGCCTGTCGAGCTTGTCGATCTCGCGCTCAGGCTCTTCCGAGGCGGCCTCGTCTGCGGTGGGAGAAAGATCTGCCAGAGCAGCCCCTTCTTCGACGCTGCGAAGCGAACTCAAGGTCGAACGAAAACGTTCGAGCTCGGCACCCGAAAGCTGTTTGCGTGTAACGAAGCTCACCGCTGCAGGGTTGATGGCCCGGCCGCCGCTATACATTTCATAGTGAAGATGGGGTCCGGTCGAGAGACCGGTCGATCCGACGTAGCCGATCACCTGCCCGCGGCGCACGCTGGAACCGCGGTCCACTGCCACCCGGCTCATATGGCAATATCGGGTGTCGATGCCATTGGCGTGCCGGATGCGAACCGCATTGCCGCAGCCGCCCATTCGCCCCGCGCCGATAATGCGTCCGTCGGTCACTGCGACGATCGGCGTGCCGTAACTGGCCTTGAAATCGACGCCAGAATGCATTCGTTTGTAACCGAGAATTGGATGACGTCGCATACCGAAGCTCGAGCTCATCCGTCCTGGTACAGGGGCCATCAGACCGCCGCGTTCCTCACCAATGCCGTCAGCGTCAAAAAAATCTCCTTCGCTGCCCCAGCGCATTAACTGCACCCCTCCGCGCGAGCCCCGTTCGAGCCCGGCGAAAAGCAGCTGGCCCGCCTGACGTTCACCGGTCGCGGCACGGCGGTGCGAGACAATTATGTCGAAAGTATCGGTAGCCCGGACATCACGCTGGATGTCGAGCTGTTCGCCGAGCGCCTTGAGGTAGGCCTGGACGGCGCTTGTGGGCGCGCCGGCCGCGCGGGCGGAGCGATAAAGGCTGTCCCCGACCATTCCGCGGATGCGAAGCGGTGTCTCGTCCACGCGGATAATCCGGCGGGTGAGTGTGAGTGGACCCGACTCATCCAGCCGATCGACTTTAAGTTCGAGGTCAAACCGTGCCCGAAAGCTCAGCTTTTCGAGCGGGCGCGTGGCCCCCGGTTCGGGCCGGCGCCCAAGTGTGATATCGATCTGCGTGCCCGGCTCGAGTTCTTCAAGCGGCACGGCGCCGGAGATCAGTGACGTCACGAGGTCGGCTTCGTTGCCCCCTAATCCGGCACGGCGCAGGGTTCGGTCGAGGCTGTCCCCGCGGCTCAAAGTCGCCAGCATCTGCAACTGAGGCCGCTCGGGCGCCTGGGCGAGCGGCCGGACGAGGTCGGTCGGACCCATTCTGCGTCCCGAATCGGCACCGAGGCCGAGGGGCATGATCATCTGGGTGCGGTACTCGCTGCGAATGGAAGGATCAGCAGTCAAGGGCGAGGCGGCTTCCAGCGGCGCAAAATCCGGCCAGAATGCAAGCGCCACGACGGACAAGCCGACGAAAGTTCCCAATCCGCGAAACCAGCGCTTCGATCCGATGTCAGCGCCGAGATCGGGCGCGATATCGAAGGCTTCAATACTATCGTATACCTTTGCACGCAGGGAAGAGAGCGATGCGGAACGCTTGTTGTTACCGCTCGCACGCGTCGCGGTGGCGGAATGCGCATCCGCGTATCCCGGACCGGTCAAAGCGTGCAACTGTTCGTCGTTCTGGCGCTCGGCCAAGACGTACCCCTCCGTATGCGATCGCGGCGCGATGAACCTACCCGGCCCCTATCCATCCGACCCAATGCGCGGAAATCATGCAATATCAAAGTAAAGATGCGATTAACCGTCGACAAAACGACTCGTGAATGCGGCAAATCGAGTTTTGATGGTAGCCGGTTGCACCCACGCGACGGCACTGCCACCTATGGGTGAGTGAACGACGCCTCGATCAAGGCGGTCTTAGGACCCACCAACACCGGCAAGACCCATCTCGCCATCGAACGTCTCTGCGCGCATTCGAGCGGGGCGATGGGCTTTCCGCTGCGCCTTCTGGCGCGCGAGGTCTATGATCGGGT
>CAYPGL010000013.1:11205-15410 GCA_964410035.1 uncultured Qipengyuania sp.
GGCGCGCGCTATCTATGCTGCACGGTCGAGGCTATGCCGCGTACGGCTAACGAACGCGCCTTCGTGGCGCTGGACGAAGCGCAGCTCTCCGCCGACCGCGAGCGCGGCCATGTATTCACCGATCGCCTGCTCAATGCCCGCGGGCGGGAAGAAACGATGCTCTTGGGAGCTGCGACACTAGCCCCCATGGTAAAAGCGCTGATTCCGGACGCCGAAATCTCCGAACGCCCGCGCTTCTCCACCCTCACCCATATCGGGCCGCGGAAACTGTCCCGCCTCCCGCCGCGAAGCGCCATTGTGGCGTTCAGCGCAGAGCAGGTTTATGCGGTTGCAGAGATGCTACGGCGCTTTCGCGGAGGCGCGGCAGTAGTGATGGGGGCGCTTTCCCCGGAGACACGCAATCGGCAGGTCGAATTGTTTCAGAACGGCGAGGTGGATTACATCGTCGCCACCGATGCCATCGGCATGGGGCTGAACCTCGACGTCAATCATGTCGCCTTCGCAGGCCTTACCAAGTTCGACGGTGTTCGCATGAGGAGGCTTCATCCTGCTGAAATGGCACAGATTGCCGGACGCGCAGGACGACACCAGCGCGACGGTACCTTCGGCACTTTGGCAGGCGGCGGCGGCAAGGCCGGTCCGGCGCCCGAGTTCTCCGATGAAGAGATTTATGCGATTGAGGAGCATCGCTTTGCTCCGATCACGAAACTGTTCTGGCGAGAGTCGGAACCGCGTTTCGCCAATATTCCCACCTTGATTGCCGATCTCGAACGCCCGCCCGAACATGAAGCGCTGCGGCTCGCCCCAGAGGCAATCGACCTCGCCACGCTGAAGCGCCTTGCCGAAGAACCTCTCGCTGCCGACGTCCGCGGTGCGGGCATGGTGCGCCGCTTCTGGGAAGCCTGTTCCTTGCCGGATTTCCGCCAACGCGGCCCAGACATCCACGCCCGCTTCGTCGCACGGCTGTGGCAGGATTTGTCGCAAGGCTATATCGGCGCCGACTATGTTGCCGCGCGCATCTCCGAACTCGACAATTCCAGCGGCGATATTGATACGCTGCAGGGCCGAATTGCCGCAATTCGTAGCTGGGCCTATATATGCCAGCGGCCCGATTGGGTGCTTGCGCGCGACGAGATGGCTTCGCGAGCGCGCGGAGTCGAGGCCAAGCTGTCGGATGCGCTTCATGCGCGGCTGACCGAACGATTCGTGAACCGAAGGACTGCAATCTTGATGAAATCGCTGGGACAGGACGCCTCCATGCTCCCGATATCGCTCGCCGAAGACGGCACGCTGCTCGTCGAAGACGAGGCACTGGGCAAGGTTGAAGGCTTCCGCTTCGAGGTCGATCCGTCCGCGAACCACGCCGATCGCAAGATGTTGCTGGCGGCGGCCGAGAAGGGCCTGCCTCGCATTCTCGGGAAACGTGCAGAAGAGCTTGCCGCCTCGGATATGGGCGACCTGGAACTTTCGCGCGGCGCGATCCGGTGGAATGGCCACGTGCTTGCCGGGCTCGAACCACGCGAAGGGCAAATGAAGCCGGCCGTCGAGCCTTCCCGCGAGATCTCCGCCTTGCCCGAAAAGGCGCGCCAAGCACTTCTCGAAGCGATCGACGACTGGCTCGATAAAAGGCTCGAGCCGCTCGAGCCATTGCGCCGGATGCATATCGCTTCAGCCAATCCCGAAGCTGGCAGCCAAGCCCGTGCGCTGCTCCTCAATCTGATCTCGGGCCATGGCTTCGTAACCCGCGAACAGGCTGGGATCGAGCACCTGCCCAAGGATATGCGGCCCTTTTTGCGCAAGATCGGCGTAACCTTCGGCGCACTGGACATTTTTGCGCCCTTGTTACTCAAGCCAGCTCCGCGCCAACTACTTAATGCACTGGGAATCGATCGCCGTCCGCTTCAGGAGGCGATGCTGCCGGTCATTCCCGATGCAAAGAGACTGCCCGCCGGCTATCGCCATGCCGGGGGTCAGGCGATCAGGCTCGATCTGGCGGAAAAGATCTTCCGCGCCGCGCATGAATCCCGCGCGAAAGCCGACAAGAGCCGAAAATTCCGCCTCGATCTTTCGCTAGCCATCTCGATCGGGCTCGAAGAAAAGAATGCCGAACGCCTGCTCGGGCAAGCGGGCTTCCGCGTACAGCATGCCAAGCCGCTCGCAGAGGCGGTCTTCGGTCCTCCGAGCCCTGCCAACTGGGAATGGCGACCCTCGCACCGCAGAAGGCAGCGTCAGCGACCTGCGCAGGTCCAGCCCCCGCGCGAAGGCAGTGCCTTTTCGGGGCTTGCCGAGCTTTTGAAGCAAGGCTGAGTTTGCGGATCGACCGTCTACTCTGCTTCTTGCGCTTCACGCGCACCCGAAGTGCGGCTCGCAAGCTCGTTGAAGAAGGTCATGTTCGCCGCAATGGCGAGCGGGTTCGGCGCGCCAGTCGCGACATCCTAGCGGGGGATGTGCTTACCTTGCCGATAGGCAACCATGTGCGCCTTGTGGAGGTAGTTGCCCTCCCCGAACGGCGTGGTCCGCCGCGCGAAGCGCAGGAATGTTATCGGGAACTTGACCCCGGCGCATGAATAGCCATAGCAGCGCTCTAACACACCATTCTCACGAGGGACCCACACCCCATGACCTATGTCGTCACCGACGCGTGCATTAAATGCAAATACACTGACTGCGTCGAGGTCTGCCCGGTCGATTGCTTCTATGAAGGCGACAACATGCTCGTCATCAACCCCAGCGAATGCATCGATTGCGGTGTGTGCGAACCTGAGTGCCCTGCCGAGGCTATCCTCCCGGATACGGAAGATAATCTCGAAAAGTGGCTCGAACTGAATACCAAGTTCAGCGCCGAATGGCCCAACATCACGCAGAGTAAGGCGCCACCCGAGGATGCCGACGCGCACAAGGATGAAGAGGGCAAGTACGAGAAGTACTTCAGCGCTGAGCCCGGCGAAGGCGACTGATCACGTCATCTCTTTAATTTCGGATCTCAAGTCAGCCTGGGCGGCCGGTAGCGAAGACAATATTTCGCTGATCGCTGCGGGAATCGCGCATTATGCCTTGCTCGCGCTAGTTCCGGCGCTTGGCGCGCTGATTCTTGGCTATGGGATGTTTGCCGATCCTCAAACGGTCGCTGGGCACGTCCGGCTGTTGTCGGAAAACCTCCCGGGAGCCGCCGCCGAAATCATTGGCGAGCAGCTTCGTAACGTCAGCGAAGGCGCCGACGGCGCGAAGGGACTTGGCCTGCTCGCCACGGTTGTCATCGCCCTTTTTGGTGCGAGGAGCGGGGCGCGGGCGCTCATGACGGGCCTGAATATCGCTTTCCACGCAGGTGAAATGCGCGGATTCTTTCGTGGTAATCTGCTGGCGCTGGCAATCACTGCCGCCGGCATCGTCGGCCTTGTCCTCGTCGGTAGTGCCAGTGCTGCGGTCGCTGCCCTTGCCGGTCCTCTCGGAGCTGCGGCAAGTTTTTGCTTTCTAGCACTCGCGGCAACGGGCGGTGCTGCGCTTCTCTATCGCTATGCGCCGAACCGTCCCTCGCCCGAATGGCACGATATTATTCCGGGTGCCGTTCTCTTCGCCGCGGGATGGCTCGCCGCCACCGCTGGCTTTGCCTTCTACGCCGCGAATTTCGGCAGCTACAACGCGACATACGGCTCTCTCGGCGCAGTAGTGGTGCTGATAACCTGGTTCTACGTCAGCGCCTTAATGCTTCTGCTAGGGGCGGAATTTGCGGCGGTGAAGGCCTCCGATATGACGGACACGCCATAGACTCGCAATAATCCCAGAGTTGTGCTATATAATGCAACAACTGCACCGGTTGCGGCTGGGCAGATGTGAGAATTGAAAGGGCCGTATACCCCACAACGCTACAGGATAACCGTCACCGCGTATTCGAACGCGGGATGCGGTAAAGATTCTTGTGCTGTTGGCTCCCCCCCCAGGCCCCGACGAAAGGATTGATGCATGGCGAGTAAGGCAGACGCCTTCGACGTTGGCGACTACGTTGTCTACCCCAAACACGGCGTAGGCCGTGTCATCGAACTGCAGAGCGAGGAAATCGCCGGTATGCAGCTCGATCTCTATGTCCTCCGCTTCGAGAAAGAGCGTATGACGCTCCGCGTTCCGGTCAATAAGGTCGAATCGATCGGCATGCGCAAGCTGTCCAGCGACAAGACTCTGAAAGAAGCGATGGAAACCCTCAAAGGTAA
>CAYPGL010000014.1:0-15159 GCA_964410035.1 uncultured Qipengyuania sp.
GAGGCTATGGAAACCTTGAAGGGTAAGCCGAAGGTCAAGCGGACCATGTGGAGCCGCCGCGCGCAGGAATACGAAGCCAAGATCAACTCGGGCGAGATCGTGCTGATCGCCGAAGTGACGCGCGACCTGTTCCGTCCTGACGACCAGCCCGAACAGAGCTATTCGGAACGCCAGATCTTCGAAGCGGCCTCCAGCCGTCTCGCTCGCGAACTTGCCGCAATGGAGAAGACCGACGAGCCGACAGCCCTCGAAAAGATTCTCGACGTTCTGCGCGAACACGCGCCGCAGTACTATGAGAACCCCGAAGAAGTCTGATCGGCCAAGCGCCATTTGAACTAAACAAAGGGCCGCTCCGCAAGGGGCGGCCCTTTTGCTTTGGGTTGAAGATGGTCTCTCGCTGTATTATATCGCCAATACGGTAAGCAAAATTGTAGGCACGGAAGGAAGAGAGATGCTTCACAAGGTACTTAAAGGCGTGGCTCCACTGGCGGCATTGGCTGCCGGTGTCTTCCTCGCCGGGTGCAATGGCAATATCACGATAGGCGATAGCGAAGGCGTGCCGCTGGCAGACCTCGATACAAGTGGTGCACCGCCCACCAAGCTGGTGCTGGCCGGACCCGACAATGTGGTCGTCAACGAAGGCCCGAGCCTCGATATCAATGTCTCGGGAGACCAGAAGGCAGTCGATGCTCTCCGCTTCACGTTCGATGACGGCACGCTGGGTGTGATGCGTGACAAGAATGCGGACAAGCGGATGGGCCGTGCCACGGTGCGCGTCACGATGCCGAGCCTCAATGCCATCGTGATTGCGGGTTCGGGCGAAATCGAGGCCGAATCGCTGAGCGGAGAGGCGGAGGTGACGATCGCCGGGTCGGGCCGGGCGAAGGTTGCCGATGTCGACGCGACCAAGCTCGACCTCACCATCGCCGGATCGGGTGCGTTCGAGGCGTCAGGTGCCACGGAAAGCCTTGATCTGACCATCGCCGGGTCGGGTGCGAGCAGGATGGCAGAATTGCAGGTCGGACAGGCCGATATCTCGGTTGTCGGATCGGGCGATGCCGAATTCGCGTCCGATGGCAAGGTAGACGCTTCCATCATGGGTTCGGGCAGCATCACCGTTAACGGCAATGCGGATTGCACGGTCCAGGCAATGGGATCCGGCAAGTTGAAGTGCCGTGGCGGTACGGCATCGGAAGCGTCAGCAGCGCCAGAAGCCCCCCGTGCTCCCGAAGCGCCCGGCGCGCCGGAGGCACCCACCCCCGAAACCTAGTTCATCGAAAACTCATTCGTTTTGGTCTAGGGGCGCCGCGAAAGGAATTTCCATGCGTCGCCTCGCCATACTGTCCACCCCGCTGTGTGCCTTGATGCTGTCCGGTTGTCTTGGCACCGTGGCCGATGTCGTGACGGCTCCCGTAAAGGTTGTAAGCAAGGGGGTCGATCTCGCTACCACGAGCCAGTCCGAATCGGACGAGAAGCGTGGACGCGAAATTCGGCGGCGCGAGGAACGGCTCGCCAAGCTGGAGCGCGAGTATGACAAGCAACTCGCCGAATGCCAGGATGGCAACCGCCGCGCTTGTGACGAGGCGACGGATACTTACGCGGAAATGCAGCAGATCATCCCTACCATTCCCGTTGAGCCAGAAGGCGATTAATCCGGAGTCGTAGCGGCGCGGCGGAGGCGATCGTTGATGGCGAATCCAATTCCATATGTGGGTATGGGTGCCACGGCGATACGAGGCTTTTTCGACGCAGCGGCCAGATGCAGACAGCTATAAAGGCGCGATGCTGCGACATCCACGTTACCTTCCGGCGAAAGTGAACAATCTCCGCCAAATTCCCCGAAACCAATAAAGAATTCGTCCGGATACGGCAGACTGACGTCGAGGCGCACGGGTTTTCCCGGAGCATAGTGGCTGGCCATCTGGCCAGGGGCCTCTATCGTCCCGGATTGCGATCTCTGGGGACCGTCTGATGAGATTTCGATTGGGCCCGGGCGCAGTATTTGAGTCTGATCGTCTGGACGCACTGCGACAATGGTGGACTCAAGGCCTTCTGAACAGACGCCACCGTCTACCACGGCGTCGATGCGCCCATCGAGAGACGACAGGACATGTTGGACGCTCGTAGGGCTGATGTAGCCGCTGCGATTTGCCGAGGGGGCTGCCACAGGAAAGTCTACAATCGCCAATAAATCGCGCATGACCGGATGGTTGGGCATGCGAAGTGCAACGGTTTCGAGCCGAGCCGTCACCGCATCGGCGAGTCTGGCGTCGCGGCGGCGTGCCAGGACCAAGGTCAGCGGACCGGGCCAATAAGCTACGGCCAGCGACTCGGCGCGGGGTGTAAATTCCGCGATCTCTCGTGCGGCCGCTATTGAAGATACGTGCACGATCAGAGGGTTAAAGCTCGGCCTTCCCTTTGCCTCATAAATCCGCGCAACTGCATCTTCGTTATCCGCGCGAGCCGCGAGCCCATAGACGGTCTCGGTAGGGACGGCGACCAGTCCACCCTCACGTAAGATTTCCGCGGCACGAATGATGCCACTTTTGTCCGCCGCAAGCGTTTCCGTAGCGTATTTGCCGCTCATGCCTCTGCGCTATATCTGCAGGCGTACAAAGCCAAGAGGATTACCCGTGACCTATACCCCCGCCACCCAGGATCAGTTGCTCGCCATTCGCGTAAATGCAGGGATTCAAGAGCTCGCAAAGAGCGAAAAATTTGCCGCGGCCGAACCTGACATGGTCGAGGCAATCGTGGAAGGAGTAGGCCAGTTTGCAGCTGGCGAGTTCGCGCCTCTGAACCGAATTGGCGATTTGGAGGGTGCCAAGCTGGAGAACGGGGTCGTACGATTGCCCGATGGCTTTGCCGAAGCATACGAACATTATGTAGAGCAGGGTTGGAACGCAATTGCGTCGCCGAGCGAATTCGGCGGACAGGGTCTACCGTTCACGCTCGCCTGCAATGTGCTGGAAAACCTCGGCACGGCGAATATGGCGTTCAACCTTCTTCCGATGCTCAGCGTTGGCGCAATCGAAGCGCTCGAGCACCACGGATCAGAGGAACTTCAGCAGAAATATCTGCCGGATCTGGTGAGTGGCAAATGGTCCGGCACGATGAACCTTACCGAGCCCCAGGCCGGGTCCGACGTCGGCGCGCTTCGTACCACCGCGAAATTCATCCGCGATGGTAAGAACTCTGGCAAGTACCTGATTAAGGGGCAGAAAATCTATATTACGTGGGGTGAGCACGAGTTGGCCGAAAACATTGTCCATCTCGTTTTGGCGCGTCTCCCCGATGCGCCGGAAGGGAGCCGGGGAATTTCGCTGTTCATCGTTCCCAAGTATCACGTAAAGCCGGATGGATCGCTCGGAGCGAGGAACGATCTGCGCTGCGTCAGCCTCGAGCACAAGCTCGGCATAAACGCCTCACCCACCTGCGTCATGAGCTATGGCGACAACGACGAATGCTTCGGCGAACTGGTTGGCGCGGAAAATCGCGGACTCGCAGCCATGTTCACCATGATGAACAATGCGCGCATCAATGTCGGCAACCAGGGCGTTCAAATCGGGGAACGGGCGACTCAGCAAGCGCTCGATTACGCTAAGGAGCGGGTCCAATCAGCCAGAGCCGGATCTCCGGAAAAGACGGCTGTTCCGATTATCGAGCATCCGGATGTGCGGCGGATGTTGCTGCGCATGAAGGCCTTAACCGAAGGCGCACGCGCCCTGCTCTACTACACGGCAGGTCAGGTCGATCGCGGTGTGTTGGGCGATGAGCTATCGAAAGCGCGAGGCGAAGTGCTTACCCCTCTTATCAAAGCTTGGGGGACCGATATAGGGATCGAGGTGGCCAGCATCGGAATCCAAGTTCACGGCGGAATGGGCTTTGTCGAAGAAACCGGAGCCGCGCAGCACTGGCGCGATTCTCGGATCGCTCCGATCTACGAGGGTACAAACGGAATTCAGGCTGCCGATCTCGTAACGCGCAAACTGGGACTGAATGACGGCGAGACCCTGATCGGCCTGACCGAGGATATTGCGCGCGAATGTGCAGACGAACCGGCGCTCTTTGCTCTTGCAGGGGACTGTGCGGCAGTGGCGAGATGGATGCGGCAGAATGCCAGTCTCGACGATCGTCTGGCAGGGAGCGTACCGTTCTGCACCATGCTAGCCGTGGCGACGGCAGGCTGGCAGCTATTGAGGCAATTGGATGCAGTTCAGAAAGGCGAAGCGCCTGCGCTCGCCAAGAGCAAGACTGCTACGGTTCGTTTCTTTCTCGATAGATTGGTCCCCGAGGCAGCGGGGCTCAAAGCCTCGGCAACTGCCGGTAGCGCGGCGCTCTACGAGGTCGAAACCGACACCTTACTTGCTTAGCTTTCCGGCACGATGCGGGCGTAATCGTCCTCGCCGAAAGACGCTTCCTGCCCCCGCAGCTCTCGCCGCGGGGGGAGACGTCGGCCTGATATCGGTTCGATATCGGATTGCGGCTCGGCTCCCGGCGCGGATACCCGCCAGATGATCCCAGCGGTATCGTCGCTGACCAGCAGAGAGCCATCTCCCGCCCATTCCACCCAGGTCGGGCGTCCCCGTGTGTCGCCATTGCCCTTCAGAAAGCCGTCGAGAATAGGAATCGGACGGCCCACGGGATTACCGCGAGAATCAAAGGGAACATAGACGACATCGTAGCCAGAGGGGGGCTTCCGGTTCCAAGAACCGTGCCGAGCGATAAAGGCTCCGCTCGAGAACCTCTCTCCCAAAGCGGCCCCGCCCTTGTTGAAAACGAGCCCCAGCGCCGCTACATGCGGTCCGAGTGAATACTCGGGCCGGCGGACATAGCTGATGTATTGAGGCGCTGGATAATCGACGCGGCGATCATAATTGTCGCCCCAATAGACCCATGGCCAGCCATATTGGGCGCCGACCGGTACATTGGTGAGGTAATCTGGCACGAGATCGGAACCGAGCATGTCGCGTTCGTTCACTGTGGTCCACAATTCACCGGACCAAGGGCTGAAATCGAGACCGTTGGCGTTGCGGAGCCCACCAGCGAATTGGCGGCGACTTCCTGTTTCGAGATCAATCTCCCAGATCAGGGCGCGGCCTTCTTCTGCTTCCATTCCCTTGTCGGCGATATTTGTATCGGACCCAACCGCGACATACAGCCGGTCACCGTTCGGATGAAGCTCAAGATTGCGCATCCAATGACCGCCGGCTGCGGCGAGATCGGTTACCTTCTGTGGTTCCGACGTAACCGAGCTTCCTCCCAAATTATATTCGAAAGCAAGGACTTCGTCGTGGTTCGCGACGTAGAGCGTACCATCGCTCCAAGCCAAGCCCGATGGCGAATCCAGTTCGTCAATTAGCACCCGGCGGGTCTCCGCCCGACCGTCTCCGTCGTTGTCTCTAAGCAGAACTATTTGATTGGCGGAAGGGCCGGTAGCACCGGCCTTGCTCATAAGCTTGTCGGCAATCCACCCCATTATGCCATCCCCCCCTTTGCTCGGCGAACGGGTGAGCGAGACGAGAATGTCGCCGTTGGGAAGCGCGTAAAGCGTCCGCGGATGATCCAGACCGTCCGCGAAGCGATTGACCGAAAGTCCCTCTGCCGCATTGGGAGTTTCGCCTTCCGCCCAACCGACCGGATCGGCGATCGCGACGGTGGGAAAGGTTTCAGCTTCCGGTTCGTCCAAAGTGGGATCGGTCCCGGTCACCTCATCCATCGGCAGCTCGGCTGTATCGCCGCGCGTTACGACAAAGGCGAAGATCGCAAGGATCACGACCAGGACGAGAAGGGCGATGCCCAGCTTCTTGAGAATACTCATGGCCTTGGGAATAGGCCAGCATCGTTTCTCTCGCAACGCCCCTTGCGCTGCCTGTCTGTCGCCCTAGATCGTTTCCCATGTTCGATTTCCGACCGGCAGATGACTGCCCCAAGCCAGAAGCCTATCGCCAATTGCAGGAGGCCGCCGATACCCTGACTTCTGGTGAACCCGACGGGGTTGCCAATATGGCCAACATCGCCGCCCTTCTATGGGATTTCCTACCCGACCTGAACTGGGCGGGTTTTTATCGACTGGTCGATGGGGAGCTCGTGCTCGGACCTTTCATGGGCCGTCCGGCCTGTATTCGCATCCCGCTGGGCAAGGGTGTATGCGGAATCGCTGCGGCTGACGGCGCGACACAGCTTGTCTCCGATGTCCACGCCTTTCCAGGCCATATCGCGTGTGATTCCGTGACGAATTCGGAGCTGGTGGTTCCGGTTATTCGTGACGGTGCCGTCGTCGCGGTGATCGATCTGGACAGTCCGTCGAAGGCTCGTTTCGACGAAGATGACCGCCAAGGAATAGAAAGACTTGCCGAAGTTATCTCAGACCGTATCTGAGGATCAGATATCGCCCCCGGTCAGGCGCTGGCATATCAGGTCCAGCTGGTCGAGCGTTCGATAGCCAATCGTCACCGTGCCGTTCCCTGGCGCGCCTTCGGTCTTAATACGCACTGGCAAACCGAGAAACTCTTCCAGATGTCCCTGGACTGCAGCGATGTCGGCATCATCAGCCACCTCGGTGACTGCTCTCGAGGCCGGATTACGGGGTTTCTGGGGTTTCTCCCCGCGCGCCAATTTCTCCACTTCCCGAACCGAAAGATTGTCGTTCACGGCCTTGCGGGCAATTTCTTCAGCGGCTTCGTTCCCGATCAGTGGGCGTGCATGCCCCATGGATAGGCGTCCGTCGGCAAGCATACCAAGGACTGCTTCGGGCAGAACGAGGAGTCGTTGGAAATTCGCAACATGACTGCGAGATTTGTCGACCAGCTGAGCAATCTCTGCCTGCGTCATGCCCTCTTCTTCCGACAGCTTTTGATAAGCCCTTGCCTCCTCAAGCGGATTGAGATCTTCGCGTTGAAGGTTCTCAATCAGCGCCAGCGCCATGATCTCGCGCTTGTCCAGATCCCTTACGATAGCAGGAATGGAGTGAAGTCTCGCGCGCTGCGCTGCGCGCCAACGACGCTCGCCAGCAACAAGTTGGTAACGCCCGCCCCCTTTGGAAGTGACGATGATGGGCTGAATAACGCCGCGCTGCGCGATCGAAGCGGCCAGCTGATCGAGAGATTCCTCGGCAAAACGGGTGCGCGGCTGCCCGGGGAGAGGGGAAATGTCGGCTACCGGAATGTCGGTCAGTCCAGTTACGGAGGTTCGAGCTAATCCCTCACCCGCATCGTTGCGATCGTTACCACCTTCACGCGTGAGTGGCTCCTCCCGCTGGATTTCACCCATCAGTGCGCCGAGGCCGCGGCCAAGCTTTTTCTTGCGGTCGACGGAAGTACTCATGCGGCTTTCCTCTTCTCAGGCAAACGACCGATCAACTCGCGCGCGAGGCCGATATAGGCGCGGCTACCGGGGCAATTATGATCATAAATGAGGGCGGGCAGACCATGGCTGGGAGCTTCCGACAGGCGTACGTTGCGCGGAATGACGTTCTCGAACACAAGTTTTCCGAGGCAATCACGCACATCGTCGGCGACCTGGTCGGTCAGGCGATTTCTACGGTCAAACATGGTCAGCGCAATGCCCACGATCCCAAGATCAGGGTTGAAGCGCTGCTGCACGCGCTCAACTGTCTGAAGAAGCTGACTGAGGCCTTCAAGAGCGAAAAATTCGCATTGTAGCGGCACCATTAGTGTATCTGCGGCAGCTAACGCATTCAGCGTCAGCAAGCCAAGCGAAGGTGGGCAGTCGATGAAAGCGATGTCGTAACCAGCGAAACCTATTTGCCGGGCCGAAAGTGCCTTTTGCAAGCGGTGGGTACGATCTTGGACCGAAACCAGCTCAACTTCGGCACCAGACAGGTCCTGAGTCGCCGGTACGATATCCAAGCCCGGAATCTCTGTCTCTTGCGCAACTTGGGGAAGCGTTGCCTCACCCATCAACAAGTCGTAGGTCGTGAATTCACGTGCAGCATTCTGTATCCCGAGGCCGGTCGATGCGTTGCCCTGCGGGTCGAGATCGATAAGCAACGTTTTCCAACCAGAAGCGGCCATCGCAGTGGCAATGTTAATTGCGGTAGTCGTCTTACCTACCCCGCCCTTCTGATTTGCGATCGCAATGGTTATCATTTTCCCGCCCCTACCTTGCCCTTTCCAACTACGATCCCGGCATCGTCGTCGGTAATTGAGTGTTCCACGTGGAACATTTTGCGCAAACCGCGCGGCAGTTCGTCCACTTCCTGCGCTGCCGATCGTCCTTTGGGCAACACCCAGTGCGTGTCCGCTGTGGAGAATCGTGAGGATAAGTTGAGGAGTCTCTGGAGAGGCGCAAAGGCTCTCGCGGAAATTACCGCCGCTTTTCGGGTCTCTACGACCTCGAGGCGCCTTCCCTCGGTCACGCAATTTTTTAAATCGAGCTCGAGCGCGATGGTATTAAGCCAATCTATTCGGCGGCGCCGCGACTCTACCAGGATGACGGAGTGTTCAGGTCGAACTATTGCGATAACCAGGCCTGGAAATCCTGCTCCACTTCCGAGATCGAACCAAGGCCCATTCGTTTCACGTGGAACATGCGAAAGAAGTTGAACCGAATCGGCGAAGTGCCGAATCCAAATTTGATCGAGCGACGCTTTGGATACGAGGTTTTGGGACTCATTTTCGAGCCGCAGCGCGGCAGCAAGCGCTTCCAGTTTTGCGAGCGCTTCCGCCCCAGCAAATTTCAGAATGTATTCTCGTGCATCCGCTTCGCTTTCAATCACGCTGCGACATCCTCGAACCGACGGGCGTGCACGAGTAGCGCTGCAAGAGCCGCCGGGGTAATACCAGGTATTCGGCCCGCTGTAGCAAGCGTCTCAGGACGCGCCTTCGCGAGACGCTCCACCATTTCGTTCGAAAGGCCGGGAACGCTTTCGTAAGGGAAATCCTGCGCAAGCTTTAATTCCTCGCCAGCTTTCAAATCTCGCAATTCCGCCTCTTGCCGGGCGAGGTAAGGCTCGTAAATTGCATCCTCAACCATCTCCACCGTGAGTGTTTCCCCGGGGTCGATCCCAGTTACGAAACTTGCCAGTTCTTCGATAGAAATCTGCCCGCCTCTGAGCCACGTTCTTAGCGACTGCGACCCACGATCCATCTTGGCCTTGATGCCGCGCTCGAGAAGCTCGTTCGCGTGTACCTCTTCCTCGAGCAGATTATCAATCGAAGACCGGCGGGCTTCACGTTCAACAAACCAATGAGTTCTGTCTTTCCCAACCAGTCCCGCTGCGATCCCAATCCCGGTGAGGCGGGTGTCCGCATTGGCGGCGCGCAGGCGGAGGCGGTATTCCGCCCGAGCAGTCAGCATGCGGTAGGGCTCGCTAACACCTTGGAGTGTCAGATCATCGACCATTACAGCCATATAGGAATTGGCTCGATTGAGATCGACGGGTTCGCGGCCCAATACCTTGGCGGCTGCATTCATGCCCGCCACCAATCCTTGAGCGGCCGCCTCTTCGTAACCGGTCGTACCGTTAATCTGGCCCGCGCAGTAGAGGCCAGGTATCGATCTCACTTCGAGGCCGGGCCTCAAAGCGCGCGGATCGATGTGATCGTATTCGACCGCGTATCCGGGAACCACCATCTCAACCCGCTCCAGTCCCTTCATTGTTCGAAGCATATCTTGCTGGACATCGGTAGGGAGCGATGTGCTGATCCCGTTCGGGTAAACGAGATGTGTACTAAGCCCCTCAGGTTCTAGAAAAACTTGGTGCCCCTCGCGATCGCCGAAGCGGTGGATCTTATCTTCGATAGAAGGGCAGTATCGCGGACCCGCCGCTCCTATCGCACCTGAAAAGAGAGGTGAGCGATCAAGATTTTTACGGATTATGTCATGTGAGCGCTGGTTGGTCCGCGTAATAGCGCAAAAAACCTGAGGATTCAGGCGTCGTTCGCAGAGCGACGACATAGTCCAGTCTTCGTCATCCGAGGGTTGCTCTTCCAGTGACCCCCAATCGATTGTTCTACCATCGAGCCTTGGCGGGGTGCCGGTTTTGAGGCGAGCCATCGGGAGTTCGGCCCCACGCAATTGAGCGGCCAGAACGCGCGCCGCATCCTCTCCTATCCGACCGCCTTCGAAACGCTCTTTCCCACGGAAAAGGGAACCCCCGAGGAAGGTACCGGTACACAGCACTACCGCCGAGCTGGCTATCCTTAAGCCGTCAGCCAGCTTCAGACCAGTTACTGCACCACCAGCCATGGTGAGCGATGCCGCCTCTCCTTTAACTAGCGTCAGATTTTTTTGCCGCGAGACAATTCGCTGTACAGCGCGGCCGAAGAGCATTCGATCAGCCTGCACGCGCGGACCCCACACCGCGCTTCCCTTTGAGCGATTAAGCATCCGGTAGTGGATTGCTGCCGCATCAGCGGCACGGCCGATTACTCCATCTAGAGCATCCACTTCGCGGACGAGGTGCCCTTTGCCGAGTCCACCGATGGCGGGGTTACAGCTCATCGCACCAATCTTTGAAAGGTCGAAGCTGACGAGCGCTGTCTTCGCGCCCATCCTCGCAGCGGCGCAGGCCGCTTCAACGCCAGCGTGCCCGCCGCCGATCACGATGATATCAAAACTCTGCATGGCAGCGCCGATAACGCAATCCGGATTGGCATTAAAGGACAATCATTGTTCCACGTGGAACAATGTTGGGTCTTTACTTGCCGATACAGAAGCGTCCGAACAATGCGTCGAGCATATCTTCCGTCGAATGCCGACCCAGCAGCCGGTCAAGAGCCAGTCGGGAGAGTCTCAACCTCTCGGCGACCACCAACAGCTCGTCACTTTCGCCCACCTCCGACAGATTCTCGTGGGCTTCGGCCAAGGCAGAGGACTGGCGGGCGTTCAGTACTGAATCTCCGGGCCGGGGCAGGAGACGGCGCGCCTGTTCAATCAATCCGTCAACCAATCTGTCCAGTCCAAACCCGGTTACAGCTGAAACCGTGTAGACTGCTGCTTTTTTTGCTTCGGGATTGACGTCCGCCCGAGAGGCGATCTCCAAGGCCCCATGTGGCCCCTGTCCCTCCGGTCCCAACCAGAGCACTATATCCGCGCGCGCTACTTCCATGCGTGCCCGATCAATGCCGATACGTTCGATCTCCCCGGCCCCCTCATCTCTCAGCCCCGCCGTATCCACCAATACGAAAGGCACCCCGGCTAAGGCAACTGGGCGCTCGATTACGTCCCGGGTAGTCCCCGCCTCTGCTGACACGATGGCGGCACCTTCCTCAAGTATCGCATTGAAGAGGGATGATTTTCCGGAATTTGGCGGCCCGGCGAAGACCACGCGAACCCCGTCGCGAAGTCTTTCGGCCCTTGGAGCTTCAAGCGCGTTTTTCCAATCTTTCAGCAATTGACGGAGTTCCACGTGGAACACTTCACTCAGCCCGCCCACATCGTCCTCGTCGGCGAAATCGATTTGAGCTTCGACATGCGCGGAGAGACTGAGAACATGGGATCGCCATTCCTCCACGCGCCGGGACAGTCCGCCGCCAGCAGCGGCTTGCGCAGCGCGGCGCTGCAATTCGGTTTCGGCTGCAAGTAAATCCCCAAGCCCTTCCGCCTCCGCCAGGTCGATCACTCCATTCGCGAATGCGCGACGGGTAAATTCGCCCGGCTCGGCACGGCGCAGTCCCTGGATAGAAGAAAGTTGATCCTCGATAGCGCCGACCACTGCTCTGCCCCCGTGGCAATGCAATTCCGCCAGATCTTCACCGGTGGCCGTGCGGGGCCCCGGAAACCAGATGACGAGCGACTGGTCGAGCACGCTCCCCGCTCCATCCCTCACTGTCCTCAGACTCGCGTGCCTGGCTTCGGGTAATGACCCGGCAAGCCGGGTCACGGCCTCACCCGCACGTGGGCCGCTTATACGCACCACCCCGATTGCAGCCGGTGGTGCTCCGCTAGACAGGGCGAAGATCGTGTCCGTCATTTCTCAAGATTATTCAGTCGTCAGAAGGTTCGGGCTTCTTGCCGGTGCTGCGCGCAGCGTTGGCGCCTTCCATGAAGCTCTGGAACAGCTTGAAACCGGCCTGACCCATGGGCGCCAGTTGGCGAGCATATTCCTGCAACTGGTCGGTGTTCGAAACTCCCTTCATCGCCTTAGACATCATGTCGACATAAATGTCGTTCGCTTTGCCAACGTCCGGCAATCCCATGAAGGTCCGCGCCTCCTCGGGCGTGCAGTCTATTTCGATATGGACCTTCATGCCGTTTCCTCCGTTACAACTTGCAAGCCCTTATCTGGGCCTGCATGCCGCGTCGTGCAAGCATAGGACACCGATTGAACAGCGAGGGAGATTATACAACCATGAGCGAAACCGCCACGATTGCCACTCTTTCCGGCGAGAAGACATTTGATGCCTATATCGCCCGTCCCGCAACAATTCCGCGTGCCGCGATTGTCGTCATCCAAGAGATATTCGGCGTGAACGCAGGCATCCGTCGCAAATGCGACCGCTTGGCAGAAGAGGGCTACCTCGCAGTCGCGCCGGACCTATTTTGGAGGCTCGAGCCAGGCATCGAACTTGATCCCGATATCGAACCTGAATTCCAACGCGCACTCCACCTTATGGGCAAGTTCGATCAGGATCAGGGAATTCGTGATATCGAAGCCACGCTTCACCACATTCGCCGCGAGGAAGGCGTCGCCAAGGTCGGGTGTGTCGGATACTGCCTCGGAGGCCGTCTAGCCTACATGACCGCTGCGCGTACCGATGTGAACGCTTCGGTCGGGTACTACGGCGTCGGCATCGACGGGTTGCTCCACGAGAAGAACGCGATTGCGCACCCGCTGCTGCTCCACGTGCCGACCGAGGACGGCTTCGTCGACGAGGACACGCAAAAGGCCATGCACGAAGGCCTGGACGGCCACCCCAAGGTTACGCTGTACGACTACAATGGGCTCGATCACGGATTTGCCACTGAATTCGGCAAGCGACGGAACGAGGAAGCAGCGAACTTGGCGGATAGCCGAACCTCTAATTTCTTCGCCGAGCATCTGGCTTGATACCTAACAGGGCAAAGTGGCGAGATTCCGCGGAGCTGCTCACCCGCTTCGGGGTACCTCTGTCACTCGTTGCGCTCACTCTTCTGCTTGCTGCCGTGCCGAGTTTGCGTTGGGGCTTGCTACTGACCATTCCTCTTGTGATGACCGCGGTATGGGATTTCTTTCAACGTAAACATACACTTAGGCGCAACTATCCGGTACTGGCCCGCATTCGCTGGATAATGGAGGATTTAAGGCCGTTCGCACGCGCCTATGTTGTCGAGGGCGATCTCGAGGGACGTCCCTTCAATCATGACGAACGCAGCCTTGTCTATGCTCGCGCCAAGGGGCAGCTCGATTCACACCCGTTTGGCACCGAACTCGATGTTTATTCGGAAGAATACGAGTGGCTTGCCCATTCGATAGTACCGAACGAGTTGGCCCCGCATGTATGGCGAGTCGACGTAGGATCGAGCCAATGTTCGCAGCCCTACTCCGCTTCGCTCCTGAACATTTCGGCGATGAGCTTCGGATCGCTTTCGGCCAATGCAATCATGGCCTTGAACAAGGGAGCGGCGGCAGGTCAATTTTACCACGACACAGGCGAAGGCGGATTGTCACGATACCATCGTTCGCATGGCGGCGATCTCGTATGGGAAATCGGCAGCGGCTATTTCGGCTGCCGCAACCAAGACGGCTCTTTCAATCCGGATAAGTTTGCCGAGACCGCTCGCGAAGCTCAGGTCAAAATGGTTGAGATCAAGCTCAGCCAAGGTGCCAAACCGGGCCACGGCGGCGTGCTGCCCGGCCCCAAAGTAACGAAGGAAATCGCCGAGACGCGCGGGGTTCCGGTGGGGCGAGATGTAATCTCCCCGGCAGCCCACTCGACTTTCTCGACCCCCGTGGAATTGCTTCAGTGGGCAGCCAAACTACGCGAGCTATCAGGCGGCAAACCGGTCGGCATAAAGTTATGCGTCGGCAAGCCGAACGAAGTCTTCGCAATCTGCAAGGCTATGCTGGAAACCGGGATCCGCCTGGACTACATCGTAGTAGACGGCGCAGAAGGCGGGACAGGTGCTGCTCCTGTCGAATTCTCCAATCGGGTCGGCATGCCACTACGCGAAGGCCTAATTCTCGTGCGCAACGCGCTGGTGGGAACGGGACTAAAAGACGAAATCAAGATCGCTGCTGCGGGCAAGGTGCATTCGGGAGCAGGACTTGCAATGAACTTCGGTCTCGGGGCCGACTGGTGCAATGCGGGTCGCGCTTTCATGTTCGCCCTCGGATGCGTTCAGTCGATGCAATGCCATACCGATCGTTGTCCCACGGGAATTGCCACCCAGGACGTCACCAGGCAGCGTGGCCTGGTCGTGCCGACGAAGGCGGAGCGCGTTACCCGTTTCCAGCGCCATACGCTTCATGCCTTGCGCGAAATGGTCGTCGCCATGGGTCTCGATAATCCGTGGCAAATCGAGCCTTGCCACATATCGGAGCGACTGAACTCCGCTCGCAGCGACACGATCGACAACATCTACGGGTTTATCGAACGGGAACAGCTGCTTTCCGAACCAGAAGCAACCCAATATGCAAGGGATTGGACGGCCGCCCAGGCACACAGCTTCGGAGGCGCGATATGTCGGCAGAAGTGGGATTGAAGCGCTGGCACTCCATCATCGAGAACGGAAATCGACCCGAGGAACTCGCTGCCATTATTCGCGAAGATGCAGTCTTCCATTCGCCCGTGGTACACACTCCGCAGCATGGTCGCGGACTCGTGGTCGCCTATCTCGCCGCAGCGGGTCAAACGCTCGGGAATGACAGCTTCAAATATATCCGTGAACTGGTCGATGGCGAGAATGCCATGCTCGAGTTTTCCACCGAGATGGATGGTATTCACGTCAATGGCGTCGACATCATCCGCTTCGATGAGGCCGGAATGATCGCAGATTTCAAAGTTATGGTGCGGCCCCTGAAAGCGGTGAACAAGGTATGGGAGCAGATGGCCGCCATGCTCGAAACGATGAAGAGTTGATACGAAAAGACCGCCGATCGCGATCCCGGCGGTCTTTCCTAAATTCTCGCGGTTGAACCCTTTACTGATTCATCGTGGCGAAGAAGTCCTCGTTGGTCTTGGAATCCTTCATCTTGTCGAGGAGGAATTCCAT
>CAYPGL010000015.1:0-14415 GCA_964410035.1 uncultured Qipengyuania sp.
GGTTCCTTACCCGCGACAGCCGCGTGGTCGAGCGTAAGAAGTACGGCCGTGCGAAAGCACGCCGCAGCTTCCAGTTCTCGAAGCGTTAATTCGGCTGGCCTTCGATCTCATGGATCAACGAAGAGGGCGGTTCCGCAAGGAGCCGCCCCTTTTTGTGCGACGCCCTGAGGCTACCGATATCGTCAGCGCTGCAGCATCATGATGCCCCAGGCCAGCGCTACGCCAGCGAAGAAGATCGGCCAGCTCCACCACACATCATATTGGTAAATCTCGGTGCGAAAGATTGCCAACTGGCCGCCAGAAGAGCCTTGGCTGCCGATGATCAGCGCGAGCACACCTGTCAGTATTCCCCCGAGCGGGATTGCCTTGATCAGTTCCATTCGCGTTCCCCGAAACTGGCAAGAATTCTCACCTGGAATAGTTGAAGAAGCACAATCGGGGCTGGTTAATGTACCGGAGGGTCGACCCGAGGCACCTGGCGCACCGGAGCGACAGGATCGCCGGCTTCACGCGGAGGCATCGCGTCCTCGGGTACGTCGTCTATCTGCATGGCACTCGTGTCGATATCCTCGAGATTGCGAACACGGACCGTCAGCGTCTGTCCGTCCCAATCGATCTCATTGAAACTGGGCGGAGTGGAGCGGGTTCGTTTCGACAGTGTGCCAGCGCCGATCATGCGGACTGGACCATCTACGGTGTTTTCCAGAATATCGAAAGCGTCGTGGACATGGCCGGATAGCACTGCTGCAACGGGGCGTTTAGCGAGAGCACGGAGGGCCTTGCCACCGTTCTTCGTCAGCGCCGTTCCCTCAGTTCCGACTTCGCGCAAGGGATGGTGGACAGCCACCAGTGCTTGCGTCCCATCGGGCAGTGAATCGATGGCAGTAAGACATTTCTTGAGTGCCGAATCGGTCACCCAACCCTTGGACCAGTTCAAGCGCGGCTGGGCACGGACTGCTGTCTTGAGGGGCACAACTGCAAGACTGCCCAGGTCCAGTTCCTTTTCGACCTTCTCCGCCATTCCGCTGAACCGCTTGTAGGGTGAGAAGAAGCGTTCGATCGGATTGAAGTAGGGCATGTCGTGATTGCCTACTTCCACGGTGACAGGCGCGGTCAGCGAGTTGATCCAGTGCGTCGCCGCCCGGAATTCGCGATGACGCGCCCGCATGGTGAGGTCGCCCGTGATTGCCACGGCATCGGGACGCTTCTCTTCGATCTCCTGCTTCACCCAGTCGAGGGCGCGATTGTTCTCGAGTCCGAAGTGGATATCGGAAAGGTGGAAGATGCGCCGCGCTTCAGAAACCATAATGCGTCGCTAGCAGATCGACCTCGCAGGGGGCCACTGTGAACTTTGCCTTGCTTGGCAAAGTCGCCGGTTCTCCATCAATCAGTATCCGGAGCGGGGAGCCGTCGCAGGTTTCCAGCGTGATTTCGTCCACCAGCCCGAGCCGGGTATGCGGGCCTTCGCGAAAGCTTCTGCGAAGCAAAGCAAGGCTTTGCTGCAATAATTCGCCTGCCCCTTCCGCGTGGAATGCATCGAGCTGGAGCCCACGGTGGCTGGGAGTGAATTCAATCAAGGGATATCCTTCATCGCGACCCAGTGAAGGATCGCAGCAGCGCACCATTGATCCGCCGATCGTTTCCGACCACGCCTCGCTCGTTCCTTCGGCCATCGCCGGCAGGTCGAAATCCCGCATGGCTTCGCGGACGCTCGCCCAAGAGGTACCCGGACCCGCCAACAAACCCGCCAGCGCGTCACCAGCCTGGCAACGAGCGATGAGTGGGCGAACTGGACGCGAAGCGCCCTGCGCCAAGCGCTCGACAATTCTTTCGAGTTCCGCATCGGGACCGTGCAAGCGTTTGCAGAGGAGATTCATCGTGCCACCCGGAAGGACGATTACCTCACCGCCCCATCCGCCAAGATTCGTGATTGCCGCATTTAGCGAACCGTCGCCGGTGAATATCGCCAGGCGTCCGATCCCCGCGGCGTCCAGCTCGTCGGCGCTCGGCAGCTCTTCATCGGGGAAACGAATCTTCCGGCCGATCTCGAATCCGTGCTGAAGACAATGCCTCTCCAATGCTTCGACGGCGTCCTCACTATTACTGCCGCTTCGCGTGTTGACGAGCAGCCAGATTGGTTTGTCTTTGAGCATGCTGCAGAAGCGCGCGCTTCTCGGGGAGGTTCCCGCCCGTCAGATACGCCCGGATAGGATTAGCCAACCCGTAGCGAAATTCAGCACGCTGTAGATGCCATAGGCTATCGCCATCCCAGGCCATCCGTTTCCTGCCAGCAACATGGCCGCAAGCAGTATAAGAAACTCGAACCAGAGCGAAAAACGTCCGCCCCCCGACCGATAGAAGCCGGGAAGCGCATCCAGCATGGGGTGGCGGCTTTCAAGCACAGCCTTATGCACGGCGAAATTACCGATCCCCAACAAGAACAGGGCAAAAAGCACCATGACCCAAAGATAGACATGCCGCTCGCCGATTGCCAATCGCGCTTGGTCGGCGATTCTCAGCATTCCATCCAAATTCTCAATCCGTCGGTCGAGAGGTGAGTGCAATTACAGTTGTAGCCATGCAATACAGTGTTTGCGGCGGGCCCAATATTGCAGTCCCCCAGACCCCCGGGTCCGCCGCAAACCGGGAGAATGCGTCATGAGAGTGATTATCGCCGCCGCCGTGCTCGGAAGCATCGGACTACCCGCCACCGCGCAGGAAGTTCGCTTCGAAGTGCAATATCGCGACCTCGACCTGGCTACGGCCGAAGGTCAAGATAGGCTTGAGAAGCGCATCGACACTGCGGCTCGCAAGGCTTGCGGGTTTGATGCTCATGCCACCGGCACCAGAATCCGATCACGACAAGCGCAGGAATGCGTAATCGAATTGCGGACCAAGGCACGCGAGCAATTAGCCGTCATCCTTGCGGACGAAGGAAAAGGCGGCTGACACGACAGTCCGCCCGCCTTGCGCCTCGGCCGGATTCCAGTCCCCCGGCCGGGGCGCTCTTTACTGATCAGCGTCCAGCCATCGCCTTGACCTTCGGGAGATAGGTACGGCCGATGCGCAGCGCTTCACCACCCTCCACTTCGGCCGACCAGACTCCGAGACCGTCGTGGCGAAGGCCTTTGATGCGATCTTTTCGCAGAATGGTGGATCGATGAATTCGGATGAAATTGTCCGGATCGAGGCGCTTTTCGAGACCTGCTATGGTCTGAAGCAATAAATAACTGCGGTCCTTCACATGCAGGCGAACGTAATCGCGCTCTGCATCGATCCGCGAAACTTCTTCCGTGTCTATGCGGATCAGTTCACTACGGTGGGGTATCCAGAGTTCTTCAAGCCATTTACTGTCTTGCGACCCGCCCTCACCACGACGCGCCAACGCGCGCTGGATGGCGCGATCGAGGCGTTCTAGCTTCACGGGCTTGAGGACGTAGTCGACTGCGTCGAGATCGAATGCTTCGACCGCATAATTGTCATGGGCAGTCACGAAAACCACCGCTGGACTCGGCGTCTCTTTGGCAAGCGACCTCGCAACGGACAGGCCGTCGACTTCGGGCATGGTCATGTCGAGCAGAATCAGATCGGGCTTGAGAGCCTCGACGAGACGCAGCGCTTGCGCCCCGTCGCTTGCCGTACCAACGACGTGGAGGTCGTTCATCTTGGCGCAGATCACCTGCATACGCTCGACCGCGAGCGGTTCGTCGTCCACGATCAGCGTGCGCAGCTTGCTATCTTCGTCCTCAACCATGTCTCACCATCGGCAGCCTGAGTTCGGTTTCGTAGCCCTCGAGCGATTGGCCCGACGTTATCGATGCCTCTCTTCCAAATCGAGCCTCTAGCCGGTCGCGAACATTGGCAAGGCCAATCCCGAAACCGCCTGAGTGCCCGCTTGGCGAACCGGGTCCGTTATCACTCACACGCAGGACGAGGCGGCCATACTCCTCGCGGGCAACGATGCTGATCGTGACGGGCCTGCTGCTCGCCGATACTCCGTATTTTACAGAATTTTCAACCAGCGGCTGGAGGATCATGCCAGGCACCTTCAGCTGCGCCAATTCAGCGGGCAGATCGACACGCGTCTTGAGCCGTTCGGGAAAGCGGACCGCTTCGATTTCGAGATAGTGTTCCTGCAGATCGATCTCGTCCTCCAGACTCACGTCGCCGGTGGAATCGTCTGCCAGCGAGTGGCGATAGAAGCGCGATATCGACTGGATCATCTGCTCCGCGCGATCTTCCTTGCCGGTGAGCACGAGGGCGGAGAGCGAGTTGAGCGTGTTGAAGAGGAAGTGCGGGTTTACTTGATAGCGCAGGCTGCGCAGCTCGGCAGCCTTCGCTGCGCTCCTGAAGCGCTCACCCCGACGTTCGGCAGCGCGAGCACGGGCACCGGCCACGATGGCAAGATAAAGTGCGGCCCATGCCAGGAGGAGAAAGTATCGGCTCAGCGCAAGATCAGTCAGTCGGCGCCAATAATCCGCCAGTGTCGGCGCGGGTTCGATTACGATGGATGTCGGCGCGGAGGAAAGTGCACCACTTTCATGCACTCCTGTTGTCGTCATCTGACCAGGTATGTCGAGCAGGAGATTCCCCGATTCATCGCGGCGGATGTTCAAGCCGCGTTCTTCTCCAATCTTCTGGCGAACTTGATCTTCGATCGGTGCGAAAATCATGGTGTTTATTTGCGCGATGGCGAGCGAGGCGGGCACTGCAGCCATGATCGCTACGGCGACCTTGATGCCAAGGCTGCGATCATCGAAGATCCGCAAAAACAGCCAGAGGAGGATCGTTATTCCGCCTCCGGCAACGCAGACGATTACGCGGCGCCAGAGCAGTTCGTCCTGTAGTTCCAGGCCAACAACTGCTCCGCGGGCGGTGATCAACAGGAAGTAAGCCACCCACAGGCCGAGGATGGAAAAAAGCACGACCTTGGCGGGTACGCGCGGCGATTCCGAATGCATCAGGGATTCACTGTCCAAAACAGGATGTTTCTGCACTGCACTGCCACGAATGACCAGCGCCGCCATCGACGACGCTAGGGCGTTGGTCGAGAGGGGAAGCTATTCGGCGGGTTCAACCTGACCGTTCGCTATCTTTTCGCGCCAGTGCGCCGGGGCAAGCGTATGGACGTTGTTCCCCTGCGCATCGACTGCCACGGTGACCGGCATGTCCTGCACCTCAAATTCGTATATCGCTTCCATGCCGAGATCTTCGAAAGCCACCACTTCCGCACCCTTGATCGCACGGCTGACAAGATAGGCCGCGCCGCCCGTCGCCATCAAATAGGCAACCTTGAAGCGACTGATGACCTCGACTGCATCGTGGCCGCGTTCGGCCTTGCCAATCATGGCGAGCAGCCCGAGATCGAGCATCATCTCGGTGAATTTGTCCATTCGGGTGGCGGTGGTGGGGCCCGCGGGACCGACAACTTCGCCCATCACCGGATCGACGGGGCCCACGTAATAGATCGCGCGGCCCTTGAATTCGACCGGCAGCTCCTCACCCTTGCGAAGCATATCGTGAATGCGCTTGTGGGCTGCGTCGCGACCGGTCAGCATCTTGCCCGACAGAAGCAGGCGGTCGCCATGCTCCCAGCTGGCGACTTGCTTCGGGGTGAGATTGTCGAGATCGACCCTCTTCGCAGCCGCGTCGGGCTCCCAAGTCACTTCCGGGTAGTCGTCGAGCTTGGGGGGTTCGAGATAGGCTGGCCCCGAACCGTCAAGCGTGAAATGCGCATGGCGCGTCGCGGCGCAATTGGGGATCATCGCAACCGGCTTGCCGGCCGCGTGACAGGGAGCATCGAGAATCTTGACGTCGAGCACGGTGGACAGCCCGCCCAGACCCTGCGCGCCGATGCCCTGTGCATTCACCGCATCGAAAATATCGATGCGCAGCTGCTCCAGATCAGTCTGCGCGCCACGTTGCTTTAGCTGGCCCATGTCGATCGGCTCCATCAGACTTAGCTTGGCAAGCTTCATGCAGTGTTCTGCGGTTCCGCCGATGCCAATACCGAGCATGCCCGGCGGGCACCATCCGGCGCCCATGCTAGGTAGTTGTTCGACCACCCAGTCGACGATATTGTCGCTGGGATTCATCATCTTGAACTTCGACTTGTTCTCGCTGCCGCCGCCCTTGGCCGCGACATCGATGTCGATCGTCTCGCCGGGCACCATTTCAACCGACAGGACGCTGGGAGTATTGTCGCGGGTGTTGCGGCGAGTGAAGGCCGGATCGGCAAGAATCGAGGCGCGCAGTTTGTTGTCCGAGTGGTTGTATGCCTGGCGCACGCCTTCATCGACTACTTCCTGCAGGCTGCGGTTCGAATCCAGACGGCAGTTCATGCCCCATTTGACGAAGACGTTGACGATGCCCGTGTCCTGACAGATCGGGCGGTGGCCTTCGGCACACATGCGGCTATTGGTAAGGATCTGCGCGATCGCGTCCTTGGCTGCCGGCCCCTGCTCCGCTTCGTAGGCTTCTCCCAACGCGCGGATGTAATCCATCGGGTGATAGTAGGATATGTACTGGAGAGCATCCTTCACGCTCTCGATCAGGTCTTCTTCCTTGATGACGGTCATGTCGCTCATCGCCGCGCGTTCCCATGTTGCAGATTTGCGCTCCCCGATAGGCGGGTTTGCGGCCATCGGTCAAAGCGCTTGGAAGCAAATGGTCTTGCGCCTAAGGCAACGGGAAGCTTGCAAAGCCGTGTTATCTATGTAATACAGCGTTTGGAATTATCATGACCATCACAAAAACTCGCCCCGACTACGCCGCTGCCCGCAAGGCGATGATCGACAGCCAGCTGCGCACCAGCGGTGTCAACGAAGCTTTCGTGCTCGAGCGCATGAGCATCGTACCCCGTGAGGATTTCGTGCCCGAAGGCGCGAAGGGAACGGCCTACATGGACCGCGCGATCCGGCTCGGCGATGGCGGCTCGCTGCCTGCACCGGTTTTTCATGGTGCCATGCTGGCCGAAGCCCGCCCAACCAAGGAAGATACGGTCCTCGTGATCGATGGCGGTAGCGGGTATCTGACTGCACTCGTCGAACCGCTTGTGGCTTCGGTCAAAACAATATCACCGTCCGAGGCTCTCAAGGCGAAGAAGGGCGAATATTCTCTCGTTCTCGTCGATGGCGCGATCGAGCATGTGCCGGCAAATATGGCGAAATTGGTCGCTGAGGGCGGCAGGATCGTCACCGGGATCGTAGAGCGCGGAGTTACCCGCCTCGCCACAGGGCGCAAATCTGGCAATGCCCTTGCCTTGCTACCTCTTGCTGAAATGGGAGTGCCGCGCATGGGCGCGTTCGACAAGCCGGAGAGCTGGAGTTTCTGAATGCTTAGGGGAGGGGTCGTGAAACACCTGAAGGTTTCGGGCAGTCTTATCGCGCTCGCGCTCGTTGCAGCTCCTGCATCGGCGGATACACTGCAGGAAGCGCTGACCAACGCATATTTCAACAATCCCAATCTCGAGGCGGCGCGCGCAGGGCTTCGTGCGACCGACGAGAACGTCCAGATCGAACGATCTTCCGGCCTCCCCTCTGCCGAAGCCAATGCAAATGTGACCGAATTCCTCAAGCAGAGGTCGACCAGCTTTTTCACTCCCGAGCGAGCGCTCACGGTCGGAATAGATCTCGGCGTTCCGATCTACTCGGGTGGGGCGGTGAAGAATTCGGTGCGGGCCGCGAAAGAGCGTGTCAAAGCGGGTCGCGCAGATCTTCGTGCCACCGAAAGCGCGATCTTCACCCAAGTCGTGGCCGCGTATATGGATGTACTACGCGGCCAGGCGCTCGTATCCCTGTCGGCAAATCAGGTCGAAGTCCTCTCAATCGATGTCGAGGCCACCAGCGACCGTTTCGAAATCGGCGATCTGACTCGCACCGACGTAGCCCAATCCGAAGCGCGTCTGGCTTTGGCGCAAGGGGATTTGCGGAGTGCCGAAGCAAATCTGATCGCGGCCCGGGAAGACTTTATTGCCCTCGTTGGCGAGGCACCAACCGATTTGCAGGCACCGCCCCCGCTTCCGGGTTTGCCGGACGACGTGACCACTGCTGTCGAAGTCGCCTTGGGAAATAATCCCGACCTCATCGCAGCACGCGAATTCGCGCAGGCAGCAGGTTACGATATCGAGGTAGCCGGTTCCAGCCGGCTCCCCACCGTTTCGGTCTTTGCCGGTTACGATTACGACAATTACCTTGGCAGTGTCGCGGATGGTCCGCTTGATCCTACCGACCCGGGTAGTCCTGTCATCCCCAGCGACCAGTCGGCCACGGCCGCCTCTGCTGGAGTTTCGGTGCGTATTCCGCTGTTTCAGGGCGGGCGGCCCGCAGCATTGCAACGTCAGGCAACTGCCCGCGCGACCGCCGCACTAGAGCAGGTTATCGCCGCGGAGCGCGATGTAATTGCGCAGGTCAGGTCGGCCTATTCGAGTTGGCAGGCCTCACTCGCAATTATCGAAAGCTCCCAGAGTGCCGTGTCGGCTGCCGAACTGAGTCTGGAAGGCGTTCGCGCAGAAAATTCCATTGGAAATCGCACGATCCTGGATGTGCTGAACGCTGAACAGGAATTGCTCCAGAGCCGCGTCCAATTGGTGACCGCGCGGCGCAATGCCTATGTTGCGGGCTTCTCTCTCCTGGCTGCGATGGGCCGGGCAGAAGCACGGGATCTGGGTCTGGCTGATGAAGGCGTCCTCTACGATCCGATCGACAATTACGAGCGCGTAAGTGGCAACATCTGGGATTGGGATCGCGATCCACCGCCGCAAGCGACCAGCACAAGCACGGTCGGCGTCGTAGCGCCAACCGCCGAAATTCCCGAGATTGCCCAGCCGGACGATACGCCGTAGCAATTATGCAGTCCCGATTCGGGATGCGACGGAAGCAAGGGGTAGGGTGCGCATGCAGAACCACGGCGAACCATCGGTCGATGAAATACTCGAATCGATCAAGAAAGTGATCGCCCGCGATTCGGAAGCTCGAGCCGATGTGCCGCGGCGCCGCCGCGGCCTGATCGCGGGTGGCGCGGACCCAGCCGATTCTGATGAGGCCGAAGACGTCCTCGAGCTCGGAGCAGGTCTCGGAGAGGAACTAATCATCGAGGACGACGCCGGTCTGGACGCCGTCTATGGAGAGGAACCCGGTGAGGACGAGGACGAAGGCCTGATCGCCGACGCCACGCGAAGTGCGATGCAGCAGAACTTCGCTGCGCTCACCATGCTCTCCAAGCCGGGCAAGCAGCCCCAGATCGTCCGGCAGGGGGAAACCTCGCTCGAAGGGCTGGTGCGCGATATGCTGCGCCCGATGCTTTCCAAATGGCTTGATGAAAACCTGCCTGGCATGGTTGAGGACCTGGTCAAGGCAGAGATCGCCCGGATCGCTGGGAAGAAGCGCTAACCCCCTTACCTTGCACACGGTTGCGCGCTACACCACGCAGCCATGACAGCATGCAACAGGGTCGCATTCCCGCTCGCCAGCGCATTTGCGCTTTTCGCCACGCCGCTAGCCGCGCAGGATGCCGCTGAGCCGATGCAAGCCGAGGACCTGGTGACGATGCCGCGCCTCGGCAGCCCGACGGTTGCGCCCGACGGGTCCATCGCAATCTATTCCGTCACTACGACAGACAGAGAAACCTACGAACGCTCCGGGCAAATGTACCTGCGCTCGCTCGCGAATGAAGATGCAATGCCGATTGCGCTTGACCTGGAAGGAAGCAATGCGAGCTTCGCTGGCGACGGCTTGCTATACTACATGGCAAGCGATGCCGACGGCGAAACCATGCAGGTCTGGCGCGCGCGAGTCGGCGCGAATGGTGCGATCACGGGCAAAACGCAGGTAACCAACGTCGCTCGCGGGGTGAACGGTTTCAAGGTTGCAGACTCCGGAACGAGGATAGCGATCTGGACGGATGTGGCGCGCAGCTGTGTCGAATTGTCGTGCGACGATAGCGTCAAATCCTATCTTCCCGGACCGGGCGACGGTCGTCTCTACGAAGGCGACGGGGGTTTCTATCGCCATTGGGACAGCTGGGAAACGCCGGGGACGTATAGCCGCGTATTCGCCGCCGATCTTGTAAATGGCGTGGCCGAGGACCGCTTTACCCCAGCCGACGGACCGCTGGGCGCAGGTGGTCCGCAAGGCGATACCCCGACCATGCCTTTCGGCGGCGGCGAGGATATAGCTTGGGCACCCGACGGGTCCGGCCTGTATTTCGTGACGCGAGAAGGCGGGACAAGCGAACCCTATTCGACCAATCTCGACATCTGGTGGTCCGATCTTTCAGGTGCGGCTCCGATCAATCTGACGAGCGCCAATGAAGCACTGGATGCCTTGCCGACACCGTCGCCCGACGGCCAGTATCTCGCCTATGTCGCGATGGCGCGGCCCGGCTACGAGAGCGACCGACAGGTGGTCATGCTGCGCGATCTGCAAAGCGGCGTAACCACCGCGCTGACCGCCGATTTCGACCGCAGCTTCGGTTCGCTCGCGTGGACACCCGATTCGCGCTGGCTGGTCGCGACTGCGCAGGACGTCCTCGACACACCAGCCTATCGCATCGATCCGCGTAGCGGTGCCGTCGAAGAGCTCGATCTGATGGCGGGCAACGAAGCCCATATCGGCAATGTCACTCCGCTGGCAGACGGAGGGCTGCTGTTCACTCGCGATTCCATCGGCGCACCCGCCGAGATGTTCCTGTCCAGCAAATGGGGCCAGGCGGAACCACTTACGCAAGTTGCAAGTCCCACGGTTGGCAAGTTCGCACCCGTAGTGGTCGAACGGTTCAGCTTCCCGGGTGCAAATGGCGACACGGTCTGGGGCCAGATCACCAAGCTGGAAGGGCAAGCCGGCAAGATCCCTGCCATCCTGTACGTCCACGGCGGACCTCAGGGTTCCTTCAACGACGGCTGGTCCAGCCGCTGGAATCCGCGCGTCCTCGCAAGCCAGGGCTATGCGGTGATTTCGGTCGATTTCCACGGTTCGACCGGATATGGACAAGCCTTCACCGACAGCATCAATCGCGATTGGGGCGGCAAGCCGCTTGAAGACCTGCAGCTAGGCCTTGCGGCGGCGCTCGAACGTGACAGCCAGAATGACGGCAGCCGTGCCTGCGCCATGGGAGCCAGCTATGGCGGCTATATGATGAACTGGATCGCAGGCAACTGGCCCGACCGGTTCGACTGCCTGGTCCAGCATGACGGCCTCTTCGATATGCGGAGTTTCTATTACACGACCGAAGAACTGTGGTTTCCCAACTGGGACTTCGGCGGTAGCTATTCCGAGAACAGCGAACTCTACGAGCGCTGGAACCCGGTGAACCATGTCGACAACTGGAACACCCCGATGCTCGTCGTCACAGGCCAGAAGGACTTCCGCGTTCCCTATAGCCAGGGGCTAGCCAGTTTCACCGCATTGCAGGAGCGCCAGATTCCGAGCCAGCTGCTTGTCTTCCCGGAAGAAAACCACTGGGTTCTGGGCGCGGAGAACTCGCTGCAATGGCACAATACGGTCTTTGCCTGGCTCGACCGGTGGCTGAAGCCTGATGAGTAAGAAAGGTCTCGCAAAGGCCAAAGACGCACTCGCCAAGATTGGCGGCGAAACGGTTGATCGGCAAATCTTCCTCTGCGCGGTCAGCGAAAAACAGAAGTGCTGTTCGCGCGAGGAGGGCAAGGCTGCGTGGAGCTACCTAAAGAAACGGCTCAAAGAGCTGAAGCTCGTCGGACGCGGCGGGATAGTTCAGCGAACCAAGGCCGACTGCCTCCAAATCTGCGCGCACGGGCCCATCGCGGTCGTGTGGCCGGAGAATGTCTGGTACCATTCGTGCAGCGAGGAAGTGCTCGAAGCGATCATTCAGCGGCACCTTATCGGCGGCGTTCCGGTCGAAGAGTATCGCCTGCGGGGGACGGAAGAAGCCTAATCGTCGTCGATTGAATTGTCCGGCAGGCGGTTGTCTACCGCTTCGTCATGCCCGGTTCCCGAGGACAGGAATACCAGTCCCATCAGTGCCCCGGTCAACAACATCGTGAAGCCGATGCCCAGCGCGGTCGCGATATAGAAATGCACCGACACATCCTCGAACTTCCATAGCAGCGCCATTGCAATTGCGACGAGGCCGACAGTGAGCAGGAACAGGAAGCGCATTATCCTGCGATAGCGCGCCCAAGCGTAAGCCGCTGCCTTGGGATCGTCGAGTGGTGATTTGTCTACCATGCCCGCTCTAATGGCGCGCCGCGAGCAAGCTTTCAACGGGCTGGCCGTGCCCGGCTGGCCAATTTGTGGTATCAATGCCATTCTGGAGCGCGGAACAAGAGGAGGCAGGCATGAACATCGGAAAACTTATCGAGGGTCGCACGAGTGCAGATATTATTTCGATCGATGTCGACCGACCGGTCCGCGATGCGGTCAACCTGCTCGCCGCCAAACGCATCGGTGCCCTTCCGGTTATGGCAGGTGGGTCCGTTGCAGGGATTTTTTCCGAGCGCGATGTGATCTATCGTCTGGCCGAAGAAGGACAGAGCTGTCTCGACAAGCCTGTCGGCCAAGTGATGACGTCGCCCGCCATCACGGCAAATCGTGAGACGGCAATCCTCGATGCACTGGCGCTCATGACCAAGCGGCGGATTCGCCATCTCCCGGTCGTCGACGGGTCTGCGATGTGCGGCTTCATCTCCATCGGCGATCTCGTGAAGGCGCGCCTGGACGAGATACAACACGAAGCCGAAGCCATGCGCGAATATATCCGCACTGCTTGAGCCCGAGCCCCACACTTCCTACATCGCCTGCATGGCCGAAATGCTCACCCTTACCCAAGCCGCTGCGAAGCGCGTTGCCACCATTGCCCAAAAGCAGGCAAAGCCGGCAATCCTTCGCTTGTCAGTGGAAGGCGGGGGATGTTCAGGCTTCCAGTACAGGTTCGAACTCGCCGATGGTGCAGAGGAAGACGACTCGGTCAGTGACACCGATGGCGTTCGGCTTGTCGTCGACCCCATAAGCCTCGATCTCGTTACGGGAAGCGTGGTGGACTTCGTGGAATCGCTTGGCGGTGCCGCATTTCGCGTCGAGAATCCCAATGCAGCCGCCGGATGCGGCTGCGGTTCCAGTTTCGGGATTTAGGTTAGACCCGCGACGCTGCTTGGGGCATGGACCGATCCATGCGTATTGCCAGCTTCAACATCAATGGTATCAAGGCCCGCCTTCCGCGGCTGCTCGAGTGGCTCGAGGAAACCCGTCCAACCGTCGCCTGCCTGCAGGAAATCAAGACGATGGACGACGGCTTCCCAACCGACGAGTTCGAGAAGATCGGCTATCAGGCCATCTGGCACGGCCAGAAGAGCTTCAATGGTGTTGCAATTCTCGCCGACGGGGTGAAGCCGATCGAAGTCAGGCGCGGGCTCGGCATCGATGGACCGAAGGACGGCGAGGGCGAGCAGGCGCGTTACCTTGAGGCAGAGGTGAACGGCGTCCGCATCTGCAATCTTTACCTGCCCAACGGCAATCCGCATCCAGGTCCGAAATTCGATTACAAGCTCGCTTGGATGGAATTGCTACGCGATCGCATGCGCGCCATCTGGGACGAGGAAGTACCTGCTGTGGTGCTAGGCGACTATAACGTGATCCCGGAAGACAAGGACGTCTGGTCGCCTAAGGCGATGGCCAGCGACGCCCTGATGCAGCCGGAATCGCGTGACGCCTACAAGCGAATGCTGGCCGATGGCTGGACCGACGCGATCGATACGCTCAACCCGCGGGGAGGCGTGTGGACCTATTGGGACTACCAAGCCGGGGCATGGCAGCGCGATCACGGATTTCGGATCGACCACTTGCTACTTTCGCCCGAGGTGGCAGACCGGATGATCGCCGCCGGTGTCGACAAGGAATATCGCGGGCGGGAAAAGGCCAGCGACCACACACCGGTTTGGGTCGCAATCTCCGGCTGATGTATCAACGCAAAAAGGGCCGCCGCTTGGTAGCGACGGCCCCTTGGCGTTTGCCGCGTTCAATCAGCGATAGAAGATGTGCGTATCGATGGTCGCACGGGCCACTTTCTTGCGGGCCCAGCTGGGTCTCACATATTTCGCGTGGAAATAGAGCGAATCGTCTGCTTCGCTATCCCACAAGCCCTGGTGGGCAATCCGCGCGATCGCGGTGGCCCGTTTCCACGCTGTCGATCCGCTCTTGATGCGGGGCATTGTGCCGCCGCGCACGAAGCTGAACTGTGCACGCTGGTAAACCACGCCGCAATAGCTGGAAGGAAAGCTGCTGGATTCACTACGGTTGATGACGACCTGCGCCACGGCCAGCTGGCCAGAGAGCGGTTCACCGCGCGATTCGAAATACACTGCGCCGGCAAGGCAGCGCATCTCATCGGAAAGTTCACCCGAAGCCGGCATTTCGGCCACGAGTTCGCGCAGGCGGCCGCCGAGTC
>CAYPGL010000016.1:0-3956 GCA_964410035.1 uncultured Qipengyuania sp.
GGGGATTACGCGGTGGAATACCACACCGTCGTAGAAGCCTTCATTCGCCAGCGTGGAAATGCGCTCAACATGGTTTGGCGCGAGGTCGGGGCGCAGTTTAATTACCACGTCCTTGTTCTCGCCATCGCCGGTATCGAGAGTGAATGTCAGCTTGTCGGCCATCTTATTGGTCTCCTGTAATTCGGTTGGCGCCTACATAGGGATTGTGGGACGCCTGTCACCCTCTGCTTGCTTTATATCCCTGTGTGCCTAGAGGTTTCGCGCCATGGCGGAGGACGAACGCCCCCTCGATGATGACGAAGTGATGTTGGCTCCGGAAACGGAGAGCGCAGCAGAGGATGGCGCGCGTCCGGACGACCGTATCGACGACGAGCGCATGGACGAGGAAAACACGCTCAAGCCCGCCTTCGTCCGCTCCGTCGAAGATGCGCTCGACGCCGGGGAAACCGGCGTGGTCTACGACCTCGTCGAACCGCTTCACCCTGCCGATGTCGCCGACCTTCTCGAACTGTTCGAAAGGGAAGAGCGTCACCAACTGGCCGCGGCGATCACCGACCTGATGACATCCGAAGTCGTTGCCGAGCTCAACGACTATGTCCGCGAAGAAATGATGGAGGCGCTGCCCGCAGGACGAGTGGCGCAAATCGCCGAACAGCTGGAAACCGACGATGCGGTCCAGCTGATCGAGGATCTCGACGAAGACGACCAGCGGGCCATCCTTGCCGAACTCGATCCGGAAGACCGGATCGCGATCCAGACGGCGCTATCCTATCCGGAAGAAACCGCCGGACGCCTGATGAGTCGCGATTTCGTGGCGGTGCCGGAACACGTCACGGTTGGCGACATCATCGACTTCCTGCGCGAAGGACGTAACCTGCCCGAGGATTTCCTCGAGGTTTTCGTGGTCGACCAACGGATGCATCCGGTCGGCACCTGCCAGCTTTCGTGGATTCTGCGCACTCCGCGTGACGTGGCGCTGGGCGATGTGATGAAGCGTGACCAGACGTTGATCCCGGCCGATCTCGACCAGGAAGAGGTCGCGCTGATGTTCCAAAAATACGGCCTGATCAGCGCCGCCGTGATCGATGGCGACGGGAGGCTGGTCGGCCAGATGACGGTCGACGATATCGTCCACATCATCTCCGAAGAAGCGGGCGAAGATGCCCTATTGATGTCTGGTGCCGGTGAAGGCGACATCAATGAGCCGATCCGCGAAGCCTATTCCAGCCGCGTGCGCTGGCTGGTCGCCAACCTCGGCACGGCGCTGGTCGCCAGCCTCATCATCGCGATGTTCGGCGCCGCGATCGAGCAATTGGTCGCCCTCGCCGTGCTCATGCCGATCGTCGCCAGCATCGGCGGCAATGCGGGCACGCAGACCATGGCCGTTACCGTACGCGCCATCGCCATGAACCAGCTGACACGCAGCAATACGGGCCGCATCCTGCTCCGCGAATTTCGCGTCGCCACGCTGAACGGAGCGACCATCGCGATCCTGGTCGGGCTGGCTACGGCGGCAGTCTTCACTCCCACGCTCGGCGCAGTGATTGCGCTCGCCATGATCATTAATGTCGCGACCGCCGGCCTAGCCGGGGTGCTGGTGCCGGTCGCATTCGAGCGCCTCGATCAGGACCCTGCTGTGGCGAGCAGCGTATTCGTGACCATGATCACCGATTCGATGGGCTTTTTCGCTTTTCTCGGCCTCGCGGTCGCCAGCGGGATCGTGAGCGCTTGAAGAGCACTATTTTTCCTTCACCAGCGCCGAACTCGCGCCGTCTTGCGTGAAGGTCGCACCGCTAATCACGCCATCTTCCTCGCTAAAGACGATCTCCGCATTCACGGCGCGCCAGTAGAATTCGAGCGGCGCACGCGGAAAGATCGGCAGCGCGCCCTGTCCCGTGATCGTCGCGAACAGCTGGTTGCCTTCCTGGGTAATCGTCAGAGCGGCCCTAGGTGCAAAGCGGTAAACACCGGTGACCCGCTCAAGCTCGTCCTGCGTCAACTGCACTTCGGTTCTATCCACGCTCTCAGGCGCCTCAGGAACGGGGCCAGCCTCTGCTATCGGAGTCCCGATGAGAGCATGCAGTGCGATGTCCTGAGCGGCAGGTTCGACCGCGGAATTTGTCAGCGCGACCACGGCGCGATCGGTGGCGGGCTGGATCGCCATGTAGGAACGGAAGCCCCCGGTTCCTCCACCATGCCCCGCGACTTCACCCTGAGGTGCAGGCACGATCATCCATCCAAGCCCCGCCGCAAATCCCGGCCCTTCTCGTCGTTCGGCCAACGAGAGCTTCATGGCAGGTGCGATCGGCGATGCCGGGTCAAGCGTTGCCTTGAGGAAAGTCAGCATGTCTGCAGTCGTCGAGCGCATGCCCCCCGCACCGGCGAGAACCGAAAGGTCCCATGCGCTGGTAGGCCGCATGTACACGTCATGGCCTACCGCAAAACGGGCCTTCTGGTCGGGAGAAAGCGCGATCGCCGTGTTGTCCATCCCGAGCGGCTCTAAAATGCGACTGCGGAGCAGAGTTTCGAAATCGGTATTGGCGGCGCGAGATAGCGCATAACCAAGCAGGCCTATCCCCAGATTGGAATATTCGTACTGGCTGCCGATGTCTCTCGGCAGCTCGTATCGAGCAAGAAAGGAGAGCAGATCCTCCTCGGTGTAGTCGGCATAGGGGTTGGCCACGTCTGAGGGGCGCAGGTTATCGGGTAATCGGGGCAGGCCCGAATCCTGCTGTGAAAGATTGCGCAGGGTTATCTCCCGACCATTGCGCTGTGGCACGGTAGAACCTTCCGGAAGATATCTCACCACAGGATCATCGAGGGAGACCGTTCCATCGAACACCATGTCGGCCAGGAGCAGCGACGTGAAGACCTTCGTCATCGAACCGATCTCGAACAAAGTGTCAGCGCCAACCTCTGTCTCATCAACGGTCACCGTGCGAGTCGCTGCTCCGTCCACGATCCCCACGATCATGTCGGCCTCGCGCCGTTCGGATAGACGGTCTGCGATCATGCTCGAAATGGTGGTGTCCGAAGGGAACCCCCAGTTTTCCGGTAGGATAGGACGTTCGGTGGAGGCAGGCCGTTGCGGAGGTTCGCCAGCAGCAAGATTTAGCGGCAGTTGCATCCCTTGCTGACTGAACACCCCGGTCCAATGACCAGCCGCCGCGTTCCATTCACCTGTGTAGCGGGCGCCGATCGCAGGAACGGCGAAGGTCAGAGTCCTATCGACAGCTTCAACCTCGGAGAGCGGAATGTCGAACGTCTTCTGGTCCGGGCTGTCGAGCGTACCCGCCAGCGTTCCGTCCGCCCGCCGCTCGATTGCAACTCCGATGGAGAGTTCGGTGCTGCCGATAGTGAGCGCCCCTTGCCAATAGCCTTCGACCTGCTGCGCAACTGCTGGAGAGGATATCGCCATGGCTCCGATCATACACGCGTTCCGCAAGTATCCTGTCATCCCCGTTCCTTATTCGATAGCTTACCCGAAGGTTTCTCGTCGGCCTTGCCGCCCACCAAATCCAAAAGATGCTTGAGCCTGGGAGCGTACATCCCCATCTTCATAACCATGCCGCTCCATATGACCAAGATTGCATTCGGAGCGAAGAGCCATGCCGATCTCAGATCTTGGTTCGAGAACCGTAGCGAAATGCGCCTGACCACGCGCTATCTCCCCAAACGGCACGAAGAGATGCAGGGCGGATCCCTTTACTGGATACACAACCACTCTCTGGTGGGCCGCAGCCCCATCAACGGTTTCGAACAACGTCCCGACGGGCGTTGGTGGATCGAGTTGGAGCCGGTACTGATAGCGGTCTACCCCCGTCCCAAACGCGCGCACCAGGGATGGCGCTACCTTCGTGCACATGAGCGGATCGGGTGCGACCGACGGCGGCGGGATCGTCCACTTCTGTCGCAGTCGCAGCGCGGGGCGTCGCTGCACGCGGCCGCTCGGGCAC